>NZ_JAQMUA010000289.1:0-35648 GCF_028330895.1 Kamptonema animale CS-326
ACTAACAACTAACAATTACCTATGACAGTAGAAATGCAGCCTTCAATCAATGTAAAAATAGCTATTGAAGATCGGCGGGCCGCCCGTTCTTTCAGACCTGATACAATTACGCCCGCGATTTTAGAAGAAATCTTTCGATTGGGACTGCGATCGCCTTCAGGTTACAATTTGCAACCTTGGCGCTTCATCGTTTTACGAGAGCAAGAGAGCAAAGAAAAGCTGAAAGCTTGCGCTTTTAATCAGCGTCAGATTGGAGAAGCACCAGTAGTTTTAATTTGCTGTGGCGATCGCAGTGTAACTCAACCAGAATACATCGAATCCGTCATTCAATTGGGCAAAGATGTGGGTGCTATGCCTGATGTTTTGGCAGATGTGATGCGACAAACAATTCCTAATATGTTTGAGTCCCCTGTAAGCTTTCAGTCAGCAGAAGCTTGGACTAACCGCCATACAATGTTAGCAGTTGCCCACTTAATGATTGCCGCTAAGAGCCTTGGGGTTGATAGTTGCCCGATGGAAGGTTTTTTAGCAGATCGGGTAAAAGAAGCATTTGAAATTCCCGATGAGATAGATGTTTGTTGTCTCCTACCTCTGGGTTATGCCGCTGAACCTTTCAAAAAATACGGCGGGCGTTTTCCCACAGAACAGGTTTGTTTCGGAGAAAGCTATAAACAACCATTTAAAATTTAGAGTTTAGGTTTTAGATGAAAGTTTGGGGACAGAATTTAAAAATATTCGAGCCTAGCAAAAAATCTAAATAATCCCAAATCTATCAGCCAAAATCTCAATTGTGGTGGCCATCAAAGAGGAGAAATTCATGAAAACAGCAACAGCAACCCGGCGGAATAATTTACAGATTCTAGAGGAAGATTTGCAGCGGCAATTGCAAGAAGTAGGGTTTCAAAATTTACCCCTGCAAATCAGTTGTAGTTTTGTGGAAGAAACTTTGATGGTGGTGGGGGAACACCCGCCTAGTTTAACTCTCAAGGCTTCACCAACTTTGGCAGCGATACAGTCAGCCGTTGTTACGCTCCAACCAAAAGCTATTCAACAAGTAGGAATTTGCCTAAAATTGCTAGGGCAAAAACACCCTTATGCTTTCCATTCTTTTAGCATGGAGCCGTCGTTTTTGTCAAGAGCTGCGGTTTCAAAATCAAGAGTGCCAACTAACAGTGCAATTGTTCCTGTTTCTCTGCGACGGGAGGAAGAAACTACCGGGTTAGAAGGACAAGAAAGTATAGCAACAGAAGATTTAGACAGCAGTCAAGAAGAATTTTCTGATATTTCTGCCAGCTCTAACTATCCTGAATCTATCATAATTCAGGCTGCGGAAATTTCAGAAAGCGATGACAATCCCTTTGATGCTAACGATCTAGAACCCGTTACAAAAAAGAGCTTCCGTTTCTCACTGGTGGCCTTGATATGGGTGATAGGTGCGAGTACTGTGACAGCACTTTTGCTAAGTTTTGCTTATGCGTTAACTCGCCCTTGCGTAATTGGGAAGTGCACGGCATTTGCTGATGCCCAACAGCTAAATCAGCAGTCGGTAAACACGCTGAAAGCTAAAAAGACGATTAATAGCGTGGAAGAGGCACAAGGGAAATTAAATCAAGCGATCGCGAATTTAGAAGCTATTCCATTTTGGTCGCCTCGTTACAGCGAAGCGCAAAAGCAACTGCGAAATTACCGGGGACAAAAAGAGAATTTAGACTCGGTAATCGTGGCTGTAGAACAGGGAAAATCTGCATCTATAAAATCTCAAAATCCGCCTCATTCTGAGGAGAATTGGATAGAAATCAAATCTCTCTGGGAAGAGGCGATTATCCCCCTCGCAAAAATCCCCAAGGATAGTCCTGTTTATCCATTTTCTCAGAACAAATTGAAGGAATATAAAGGGAATTTAGCCGCAGCAAATAAGCGGTTACTAACAGAGGAACAAGGAGAGACAAAGCTTAATTCCGCCCAGAATACGGCTCGAATTACGGAAGCTCGTGAAGGGGTGGCTCAGTTACCTGAAAGCTGGCAAAAAGTTGAAAGTGGTTGGCAAACATCGGTGACTATGCTGGGTTCAATACCCAAGGGTACGACAGCTTACGAGCAGGCGAAGGTACTATTACCAAAGTATGAGACCAAGTTAGCAAAGGCACGCGATCGCAAAACCATAGAAGAAATTGCCGAAGATTCTTACACTCAGGCTGTCACCGCCGCCGCCCAAGCTCGAATTTTCGAGCAGCGAAAAGGCTGGTTTCAAGCCTCAGAATACTGGCATAATGCTTTAACTTACGCTCAGGAAGTACCCACAACAACTTCTTACTACGTGAAAACACGCCCCCTCATAACTTCCTACAAAGCTTCTTTGCAGGAAGTTAAGGTTAAATTGCAAGTAGAAAGGGTGTTGTTAAAAGCTCGCAATGATTTAGATAAAGTGTGCAACGGTTCGCCAAAAGTTTGCGACTTTACTATTAGCGATAAATTGATTGCTGTACAAATGACACCTGGTTATGTACAGAAACTTCAACAAACTTTTCTCAAGGCAGGAGATAAGGATGTAAAAACTCGCCAAGGTGTAGAAAAGCATCTTAAAACTCTACAAGTAGCCTTGGAAGCTATTAGCGATAATGCGGGAGTGCCGATGAAACTATACGATGCTGAGGGTAAGGGGATTGGAACTCATGGGTTCATCAATTAGTGAATAAGGGACTTACGCATAACTATTTGTAACGCCGCCATCTTGGCGCTCAACTCACCGCCAAGATGGCGGCGTTACTTACTTTCATAAATCCCTCATAAACAATAATATAGGTTCAATTTTTTTACCGAAATCAAACTCGGTAGCAAAACATACTTTGGCATTTTTGCTATAGGTATCGAAGTCACTGAGTATTCTCTGAATTGCCGTCTTAATCTCCTCCGAGTCAGAGGGATTATTAATTACAATGCCAAACTGATACTCGTCAACTAACTTGCACAAAGATGGTAAATTGCTCAGTAAAACAGGCTTTCCATGCTTCAAATATTCGGCTAACTTTCCAGAAGCCATAGAAATCAAGGCATAATCATTACCTAAATTTGCATAAAAAGCCAGCCCAATTGTTGCCGCAGCATATATTCGATCGACTTGCTCGTAAGGAACAGGTTGCAAAGAAAGAAATAAGTTTTTTGAGTTAAGCTTTCGCAGCGATTGGATATAGGGTTCTTCTTCTTTTCTTTCTTTCCTCTCATGGAAAATCAAAGCATATCCTTCATCAATATGATTAAAGGCTTCAGCTACAGTTTTTGCTAAAACGGCATCATTAATCATTCCAGCTTGAAGAATTAAATAGGGGAATGCCTGCCTATTTAAGTTGAACTTTTCCCGGAAAAAATTACCCGTATTTTTAGCTAAAATCTCCTCTTCAGCAGCAAAGCTAGAGTTAGGTAGGTAAAATGGTTGAGGATGTTGATATTCGTAATAACTGGAAAGATTTTTAAATCTACCTTCACTTTGGGTAATTACACCCACTGCTTTTCTGTAAGCTAGATTAGCCATTTTACTGAGAATTCCTACTGGCTTCCACAATTCTAATGACAAAAATAAAAATTTCTGTCTTAAAAAATATAGGCACAGCATGGCTGTCACATTGCCATAAATATCAATACCGATATTAATATTATTTTTTAAGCTTTGTAGCTGCTGATTGCGTAATTGATGATTCAAAACTTGAAACAAAAAAATAGAGAGTTTTACAAGTGGAACTAGAGGTTTTAATCTAGTTCTATTTAGAAATCTGACGATTTTAAAGTCTTTGCAAAAGTAAATTATTTTTACATTTTCTCCAATTTTACCAGGTTGAGCATAGTCATTCTCTGTAGCGTATATTGTGACTACATATCCCTGTCTTTGCATAACTTTAGAGAGGTTAATGATTGTAGGAGCAACGCCGACATATCCCTCGTAAAAAAAGATAGCACATTGCTTAGACATTTTTTTTATTTCCCGCTTCTACAAGTTTTGCTATAAAATAAACATTCCAAGTTTTAGCTACTGGTTCATTCCCTGTCATCCATTCACCATAAGCTAATAACTCAAACTGATTAACAGCCAAAAATAAATCTATTTCTGGCTTAAACAAATATCGCATTTTGTGGGTTTCTTCAACTTCCTCAACTGCATTCCTAGATTTATGTTTGATGAAGACTTGATATCTAACATCCACTAAGTTATCATTAGGATAGAGCGCAGGTTCAGCAATTCGAGTTACAGTAATTTCTTCGTCTTTTAAACGCTTGACTCGAACTGTTGGCGGATCGCCCAAAACCCCAGGGCCATACCAACAATCAAAAATCAGCACTCCCCCTGGATTGAGATGAGCTTTGGCGGTAGCAAAAGCAGCTTGCAAATCGCGATTAGTTGTCTGATAGCTGAATACATGAAATAGAGAGATAACGGCATCAAATTTACGCTCTAGCCTGATGGCACGAATATCTCCTTGCACAAATTGAAGTTTAAATGCTGGTGTTGGAGGCAAATTTAGCTGCCGCTGTTTTGCCTGTTCCAACATATCTAAACTCAAATCTATGCCACAGACCTCGTATTTTGATGCTAGTAATGTCGCGTGGTTTCCTGTACCGCATCCTAACTCTAACAAAGTTTGTGTATTTGGTGCATATTTTTCCAGTAAATTCTCTACAAACTTTGCCTCAGCCGCATAATCTTTATCTTGATATAGTAGATTGTAATAGCGAGCATAATTACCGAATATTTGCATATCAATTACCTAATTACTTCTTTAATTACCTGTGCAACTCTTTCCATTTGTGTATCTGTTAAAGCCATGCCACTAGGAATATAAAATCCTCGCCTAGCAATTCTTTCAGCAACGGGATAAGATTCGCCTTGAAACAGTCCCATTTTCTTAAATACAGGCTGTTCGTGCATCGGCCAGAAAAAAGGCCGAGTTCCAATTTGATGTTCTGCTAAACGCCGCATTGCTTCTACTGCATCGAAGGGCAATTCATCTTTCAATACTATGCCGTATACCCAATAAATATTTTTTGCATAAGTTGTAGAGGCTAAAGGTAATTCTAAACCAGAAATATCTGCTAGTAATTGATTATAAATATAACCCATTCTGCGCTTGCGAGCAACAAACTCATCTAATCTTTCTAACTGTGCTATTCCCAAGGCAGCTTGAATGTTGCTCATTCGCAAGTTCCAGCCAAGTTCTTCATGTACAAATCGCTGCTGTGGCTGAAAACATAAGTTTCGTAATGAACGACATCTTTCTGCTAACTTAGCATCGTCTGTAACAATCATTCCGCCTTCACCAGTGGTAATATGTTTGTTAGGGTAAAAGCTAAAGGTACTAATATCTCCAAAGCTGCCACAAGGCTGATTGTTATAGGTTTGTCCGTGCATTTCTGCTGCATCTTCTATAACTTGTAAATTGTATATTTTAGCTAATTCTAATAGGGGAGCTAGATCGACTGGTAATCCGTAAATGTGGACGACCATAATTGCTTTTGTCTGAGGCGAAATCTTGGCGGCAATTGTGGATATATCCATGTTCCAAGTTTTGCGATCGCAATCAACTAAAACTGGTTTAGCACCCGCTCTAACAATGGCAGCTACACAGGAGATAATCGTAAAGGTTGGCACAATTACTTCATCGCCTGGGCCGATTTTTAGGGCTGCAACTGCGGCATCTAAAGCTGCGGAACCGTTACATACAGCTATTCCGTATTGGCGACCAACACGAACGGCAAATTCTTCTTCAAATCGCTTGACAAATGGCCCTTCTGAGGAAATCCAACCACTGTCAATACACTGATTGAGATATTGGCGTTCATTGCCATCTAAAAGGGGTTGATTGACCGGAATTGGTGCGCTCATTTTTTCAAGTTTAAAGTTCTAACTACCAATTACCAATTACCCATTACCAATTACCCATTACTTTATTCTTATGCAACAACAAACGACTATAATTTAACTTGCTGTGCTGTAATAGGCGGAAAACAGGTTTTATCTAGTTCTCCGATGAATGGCCCTTGCTTGATTTCAATCATTTCTACTTCTTCTATGACTTCAAATCCATGACCGCCTTTAGCGATGAGAATTAAGTCGCCGGCTTCTAAAATGCGGCTTTCTAAATACTCTTGCTGTTCGTTATAAAAATCAACGCGGAGTTTTCCTTTTTTAATTAAGAGAACTTCTTGAGTATAGAAGACTTCTCGTTTAACAGGGTTGTGAATGTGGGGTTGAATCACTTTGCCTGCGGGATGTTTCATGTAGGCAAGTTGTTGGGAAAATGTGTTGGGTGTGAAAAAGCTAACTCCAGGTTTGTTGAACTTGCCAGAAACAATCAGTGCTAATAGGAGATTGTTACAAGTGATTTCTTCAACTAATTTTTGAGTGAGTTGTTGAGTAGTCATAGGGTCAGGTGATTTAATTTTATTTGTTTAATACTTGATTCAAGTGACAGTAGACCTAATACCCTGTTGATACCGCAGTATTTTTACTGCTTTACAAACGCATCGAAAATTGTCTCAATTTTCCTATTGCTTGAGCTACTGGTTTATAATCTGAATCTGGTAGACTAACTACGCAGATCGCGATCGTAGTATTGAAAGTGCCGATCGCTCTAGCTAGGACGTAGCTTGCCAACATTACCTGTGGTTCTGGAGGCGGTGGCGATCGCTAATTGCCACTACCGCCCTAAATTTCGCCACCCGGACACAGCGATCGCGATCGCTCTATCTTAAAGGCTAAACCCAAGTTCATGAAATCTAGAAGAGCGGGATGCCAAAACTTGCCACTGCTAAAAGCGATCGCTCTGCTCTAACTCAAACTATAACTTTATTTGGCCTAGATTATTCCCTTTAGCTATTAATCAATTACAAAGTTTATGAAACAAAGTCACTTTTTTGACAATTGTAAAGTTTCCGTAAAACAGGTTGAAATATCCAGATGGGTTTGCTAAGCTATATCTATTTTGAAAATTCTAGTTTCTACTACCAATATAAAAGCAACCGCCAAGACCGTTATGGAGCCTCAATTGTTCAAACCATTCGGCGGAGCGCGATCCCTGACGAAGGAAGGGCTTATAGCGAAGCCCTTACTTTTAACCTCTTTTCCTTCTCTCTCCCTTCTTTCCATACCCCCTAACTCCTAGCCCCTAACTGTCCCAGTTAGCGGTAGTGACTTTCTATCCGTCAGTAAATACGATGAGAATCTGAGTGCTAAAGGCCTGACTTGAGGTTTGTGGCTAATCGGAAATCTCAAATCTAAAATCTAAAATCTACGGATATCTGCGAGCATACCAGGGGGAGCAACAAACAATGTTTAAAAAGAAATCTTCTGCTTCTTATAGCGATCGCTTCAAGAGAGATATGTCCGACATCATTGACCAACTGGATCTAAACGAGTTCCAGAAAAAATCAATGAAATCCCGCTGGCTAGATCAACTAAATTGGCTCTCAGGTAAGGCAAAACATTCTCAGAAATGGTACTACCGTCTGCGCCTGACCACAATTGTTGGCGGCGTGGTCATTCCAGCACTCGTGAGTCTGAACATCGCCGATAGTAAAACGAGAGAATATGCTATTTGGTTTACCTTCGGTGTTAGCCAAATGGTAGCGATCAGCGCTGCAATCGATGAGTTTTTTCATTATGGCGACCTTCGGATTCAGTACCGCAAAACCGCTGAAGCTCTGAAAGCAGAGGGCTGGCAATTTTTTCAACTCACTGGGCCTTATCAAGATGTTAGCAGTCATAACCAGGCTTACGTTCAATTTTCTGGTCGGGTGGAAAGCATTATCCAGAATGATGTACAAGGTTTCACGGAATTGTTGAAGCAGAAGCAAGAGGAAGAGAAGCAAAAAGCTGAAGCCAAAAAAGCTGATGCTGTTTTACCCACTGGTTATGCTCCTACTTTCGGGAGTACAAATGGTTTACCCGCTTCTAGTTCGGCTGGAACTTGGCAAGGGCCAGCAACTCGGTCAGCACCTCCGAGTCGCCAAATTGCGTCAGATTCGAGGACTCAAAGCAGTGGAGAGGACTTGTCTGGAGGCTTCGATAGAGGTAGCTTGAGACAACCTGGCCGTCAAATGCCTCTACCAGATCCCCTTTCTGAAAATGATTTAGAGGAATTGTCGGAAAGTTTTGACAGAGGTGGTTTGAGGCAACCTGGCCGCCCAATGGCCGCCGATCCGCTGTCTGAAAGTAATGAAGAGGAATTGTTGGGAAGTTTTGACAGAGGCAGTTTGAGGCAACCTGGCCGCATGGCCGCCGATCCTCTGTTTGAAAGCGATGAGGAAGATTTGCAGGTGAGCTTAGATACCAGTGGCTTGACTCCTCCGGGCAGGCCGATTCCTACTGAGCCAATGCCAGAAGGGAATGTAGACAGGGGGAGAGCTAGTGGAGGCAGAGGGCCGGGAACTTCTCCTGATGATGCGATCGCACCCACTGCTGTACCAGATCGGTATCGGGAGCGATCGAGAGCTCATAATTAATTAACAGTTTAATTATTTGTTGTTAATTGTCGGCATTTTTCCGATTTCATCTTCAACTATTTCTTTCATGATTCCCATCAATTCGGGGAATAATTTCTGATTGAATTGCTGCATAGACTCGGCAAATAGTTGAGGCATAACTTGAATGGTTTTTTGTCCCGTTGAACTGCGATAGAACGCTATCAAGTCTTTGAGTTCGCTTTCAGTAAAATATTTAGCATACACGGAGTAACTAACTTCCTGTACATATTGAGCCAAATTAATTTTCTGTGGCAATATTTCTCGGTATCTGCCGATGACCCGCCTCGCCATTTCCAGGCTTTCCTGCTGTAAATCAGCATTAGTTTCTGCCGATGTATTTTTCAAGGTGTTAGCAATAATAGTTGGCAACTGTTGTTCTAACTGAGCTAACATTAAGTCCATCATTTGGTTAAGGTTTTTGTCAGCTTCAGTAATGGTTAAAAGCTCTTGAATTAAAACCCGTTTCTCTGGTGGAATCATCTCATTAGCTAGCACGCTTCCTACTGGTAATAAGAAGATGAAGCCAGAGAGACTGAGCGCAATCGTTAATTTCTTAAGCATATTTTTATAACCTACGAAGTTGGATTTTTCCTGTACTTATACCATTTCTCTAAAAGTCTGCTGCTACGGTCAGCGCGTAAGGTGGGCGCTCGCCGCAAAAAGCTTGTAACTGATGGGCTAATATGGTTTCGGCGAGCGCCCACCCTACTATTGCATGATTTTGGGGAACTGGTATTAGGTTGCTGCCTCTGTTGAGGGTTAGCGATCGCGCCACAGTAGCAGCATCAGTTGCAACTACCCTCCAGCAACTTTCACAAACTCAGCCTGGTACTATTTTACTATTGCAGTGGCAGGAAAATTGTCATCACTTCCCCCTTCTGCGGTCGTTGTCGTACCACCAATTTCCCCCCAGCAGCTCTAAATAAATTCTTCGTCACGCTCAAACTCAGACTCAAACTACCAGTTTCCGGCTGAAACATCAACAGCGGCCCAATAGATTTGAGCGGCCCATTAGGAGTTTGTTTAAAAGCCGATTCATTTTTAGTTCCAGGTTGTAGTTGAGATTCCAACTGTAATTTTAATTGATTTCCCGCCAACATTACCCCAACTTGAATGTGACTTCCTGCTGGTAGAGTGCGAGTAAAATCTTCAATTAAACCAGTTAAAACCTGATCCAACATTGTCTGATCGCTGACCACTGTTGGTAAATTCTGTGGCAGAATTACTTCTAGAGTGTGATTTCGCTGACAAGCTTGTTTTTGCCAGCGAGGGAGATTACTTTGAAAGACTTGAGTCAGGGAAATTGCGGTTAGTTGAACTGAAGATTGCTTAGCCTGAGACATTTCCAATTCTACGGCCCTAAAAATTAAACCAAAGCGGTCAATTTGGGCAGTACATTCGGAGTCAATCATTTCTAATCGCTTAACTACTACTGGATCGAGATTGGGACGTTTCAGTAGTAGCCTAGTCAGGGTGCGGATTGTTGCTAAAGGAGTGCGAACTTCATGAGCGATCGCTTGTAGCAGTTCTACCTCTTGGGATTTAGGGTTTGGGGTTTTAGATTTGGGATTGGGTAATAATGTTCCCAAATCTGCACTTTTTCTGGCTTTCTCCTGTTGTCGGTGTCCAGTTTCTTCTAAGGGCAAATTCTGCAATAGCAGGCGGCTAAACTGCATTACAATTTTGTAGTCAGGTGCGATCGGAGTAAACTGCTCAAACAGAAGTACCATCGATTTAGCACTACTCGATACTGACTTACTCAAAGTAAAGTTTGCACCTTCAGGAAAACTTGCTAGTAATTCTTCGCTATCCTTGACTCGTAGCTGCAAGATGGTCCAAGCTTGCATTACGACTGCTGGATCGAAGGAAAATAGAAAGGCGGGATTTCCTAAAGCATTTTCCCCTAATACCATTACCAGACTGAATTTAGCTGTTAAAACCAAACAAAACTGCTCGTTGGCTAAAGGATCGCCGTTACAAAGAGGTAGTGCTGGTGTTGTAGGAGGAACTGATATTGTCCCTTCTGGTGCTGGTAGTAGAGGTAAAGCTTGCGAAGATAAGTAAGTGTTAGCTTCCTGGGGGTTACTGGTAAAAATCCAAGCTGCAAAGTTTTTCACTAATGCAGGGTCAGTCAACACCGAGGAGGGGCCAGACAAGATTAATCCTTGATGGGATTGGGTAGGGATTGGGGATGGGGAAGATGGGGAGGATATAGAGGAAAATTTCTCGGACTCATCTCCTGCGGCCCTTTCCTGTTCTAATAGTTGATTAAGAGCGGCGATCGCAGCGTACCACTCCTGCTGAGCTCTGAGTCGGAGAGCAATGCGAACCCCAGAGTGCGAATAGTCTGAATTTTCATACAGCGCGATCGTATCTGAAGAGGTGATGTCATTTTTAACCCCATCTTCGGCTAAAATCTCGCTAATGGTCGGTAAAAAGTAACTGTTCACAACAACACCCACCTGCAAAATTTACATTTTAGATTTTAGATTTTTGGCTTAATACTAAATCGTCTCTCTCTTCAGAGTATCGGCTTCTGTCTGTAGTGTATATTCGCATAACCGAACTAATAAGTAGCAATCTCCGCTTATTTTTTAGAGCGAGGCTGGCTGAGTGGGGTTTTCCTGGGTTAGGTTAGCTAGGGTGATGAGCGATCGCGCTGATTGAGTGAGGGGTGAGATTAAGCGATCGGCGGTTGAGATCTCCTTATCAGCTTTGCGGAGGGAAGTAACGAGAAGTTGCGATCGCCCATGCTTTTAAAGGTTTCAGTAAATGGCGAAGTGTAGTAGTTTCTTCTCCGCAGTGGTTATGGTTTCATCAAATAGAACACTTGAAAAGTCAAATTGATCCGTAAACTTGGTAAAAGCAGTATTATAAAAACTACGAAGAATAAAGGAGATAAAGGCATTCGGTGTAACTGGAGAACAAACAGGAATTCTACAGTTTTTAAACTGCCCCAAAGTTAAATGACACTTGGGATGATCTATATCTATATGATTATCGGGATCGTAGTCAAATCTGATTGGCACTGGCAATATATTCTTAGCTATTATGTCTGCATATATCTCATCCTCTTCATAAATTTCAGGTTCGTTTTGGAATTCATGTAGAAATGGTGATGGAAAGAAAGCTAGGCGATGTGAGTTCAACTTAGAGTTTTTGTAAGTATAGAGAAACTGTAGTAAAGCACCATCAATCATTTTTATATTATAATTTTCATTCTTATTTAATTCTTGATATACCTCTGCATACTCAACATTTTTTAATGCTATTGAAAGGTCTTGCATACCAGGATATGAAATTTCATAACTGTCCCTTCCAGTAGGAGTACATGAGGGTTCTTTTTGTCTGACTGATAAACCTACTGAAATTAGCTTCCGAGTAATAGTGCGGATCTGTGTATGAACATCTCGATAATTAGTCATTTTTAAAAAAGTTTTTCTTTTAGACCATCTAGTATTTCTTGGGGTATATCTTCTTTGTAAATCTCTCCTTTGTTAAGAGCTTCAAGAAGCTCTCTTAAATCTTTTTTGTTTTTAAATATCCGATCCAGTTCCTTTGGACTCATATCTCTATTCACAAGATTCATTTCTTGCCGTTCTTTTTCAGTAGGATAGGTAAACTTAAGAGCAAAGTTTTCTTGCTTAACTTGATTATATTCAGCTTCCAGTCTTCTCATATCTTCACCCCAGCCTAATACTCTTAGCCAAGCTTTGCTTCTTGTCATAGCAGTAAATAGAATATTTCTTTTTCGGGCAAGCCCATAACCTGAGAAACAAAAGTGTGCATCTATAACGTAAATCATTGCGGCTTCATTTCCCTTTGCTCTATGGATGCTAGTAAAGAGAATAGCTTCTTCATTAAAGAAGTCATCAGGCGAAGTTGTTACTCCAGCTAGGTTAGAATTGATTCCTCTCTCAAATAGTAGACTTCTAGGTTCTCCTACAACTTTTTTAGTTGTAAGTGGATTCGTATGTATAACCATGATATCATCATGTTTCAATTCATCTTCTTTTAGATTGGTTTCTATTTGACTGACTAACCATTCCATTTGTTCTTTATTAGTGTTGAATGACTTGAAGGTAATTAAGTCATCAATAAGTGAGTGAGATTCGAGAAATTTAGGACTTGTCTCATCAGTTCTAGCAAGCTTTACAGACTTTCCATCTTCTAAATTTCCGTGTTCAACTTCGTAACCAATATCTCTCCATAATCCAGAATAATCAAACATTTGGACTAATCCTTGATCTCGATAAATCCCAAATCCAAGGGCGTGTGCAGTCGCCAAAATTGGGCGAGAGTTTCTATAACATTTTTCTAGTATAATATCTTCTTTTGGTTTTTTTGGTAAGTTTTGGAGTTGAACACGGGGTGTACCATTAATATCCTTTCCAAAAATAGCATCTGGAGATTCCATAATCTTATTATTGAGGCTTTGTAGTTCATCATAAGCATAAACTAATCTCTTCGGTTCTTTCAATATCTCATAACAAATCCGCAAAAAATGTTGGGAAAAATCCTGTGCTTCATCAATCAAAATAGCATCATAGTATTGAGTAAACTTCTTTATTTTACCAATGGCTTCTTTACAAACTGTATCAAATTCTTGATCGGAACCATTTGGAAGTTTTTTTGCTTCACGAAAATCTCTATATTCAATATTATGTTTCTTACAAACTTCATAATAAATTCCCTCTGCATTTGGACTGCCCCAAGCGTGAATTATTTTAACTTTATCCCAATCCGGTTCTTCATTTGTATGTTCAATAGTAAAAGTGTTGATAAGTTTCTGGAACTGACCTTTCAGTGAGCGGGTATTAAAAGTTACAGCAATATTCCAATCAGGATTTTTTGCGTGCAAGTAAGCAACTTTTAATGCTAAAACTATGGTTTTTCCTGAACCAGCAAGTCCTCTAATTCTTTGTACACCTTCGACTGTTTCAAGTACAGCGGCACTTTGATTTCTATCTAAATTAGCAATCGAATCCTCTAATTTACTAAGTTTCGCTCCCTTAGAGTCTTCTTTCTTGACATAGTTCCGGTGCTGCTTTCTTTTTCCTATGGATGTTATGGCTTGTATTACTGAAGTTAGCTTCTCAAAATAATCACTATTGTTCCACTTTTGAGAGTGAATAAATTCTCTCAAATCACAATCATTAATAGCGACTATATACTCATCTGAAACATCGTTTGGTTTATGAATCCAAGCGGGTGCGTAAGTTACAACGCCAATCTCAACCATTAGATTTCTCTTATTGGTAAGAGAGCTATGTTGGAGCAATTTCGCCTGAATTTTGTTGACGCTCTCATCCTGGGATTCTTTCCAATTAAGATTAGTGTTAGTACCCTCGATAATATTAAAAATAACAATACCATGTTCTCTGGAGACAAGAAGAGCATCAATTTGATAACCTCCTTGAGATGTACCTATTATTGGATATCCTAAATATAAACTTCCATCAATGTCATCTCTTCTACTCTCAAAGTAATCAGCGAGTCTTCTGGAAGACTCAGGTTTATTTTTTACATCGCCTCGGACAATATTAAGCATAATATTTCCTTTTATTAAACTACGTTCTCTATTGTCTATTATACCAAAATCTAATACTATTGTCGCGTCTCTAATTTTCCAAGCTAAATCCTTTAGCGCAAGGCGCTGAGGAGCTAAACTGATTACCCCCTAAGTTAACCAACCGACATCAATTATTCAACTCCAGACAAAACACAATTTAGGAAATTTATCAAGTGGTAACTCCTAAAGGGTGTTTTTGTGCTATAATTTTAGTGTTTTTCAGAGCGCAACTGTCCCACCAAATGGATTAACTCTGGTAAAATCAGCTTTTCGACAGCCAGTTGTACCGCATTGCTAGAACCGGGAAGAGAAAAAACCAACTTCCCTTGATAAACCCCAGCCGTAGCGCGAGATGCGATCGCTCTAGATCCTATTTCCTGATAACTCAGCCAGCGAAACAACTCTCCAAAGCCTGGTAAAGTCTTTTCTAGCAAACCCTCGATCGCATCGTAAGTAGTATCTCGCGGCGCAATCCCAGTACCCCCGTTGAAAATTAGCGCATCCAAGTCCGATCGCTGACAGAGCGATCGCACCTGGGATATAATTTGTTCGGGTTCGTCTTTAACCAGAGTGTAAAACCCGACAGCATGACCAGCATCTAAAAGTAATTGTTTAATTAATTGACCGCTCTTATCCGTTTCCTGCGATCGCGTGTCGCTGACAGTAATCGCAGCACAATTCACACTTATTTTAGAACTATCAAGGTGAGGAATTAGTGTCATAAATATTTCTCTGAGCTAACAGGTAATCGGGACTGGGAAATTACCAATCCCCAATTACCACCAATTACCTCTTATTGCTTAAGCCTTGCTGAATCCTAAGCCGTGCTCTTCAGAATAGCGTTCCATGAAACGCATAAATCGATCCCAATCTTCTACAGATTTCATCAAGTATAGTGCTTCCAGAGATGCCGGCTGACCATTGATGAATTTAGCTTTAACTTCCCGCGTAGTAATTTCGCCTTCTTCGTCAATCATATACATCCCAGTAATTTCTTCTGTACTGCTGTTACTAAGAGCTTTGGGATTTTCAAAGGTAAAGGTAGCAGTACCCTGATTGCCTGTTTTAGAACGAGTGAGGCGCACATCTGGGATTACATCTTCGTCAATACCCCTGGAAAATTGGATTTTAGCCATAATTTTGCGATCGAACCTTAAAGATTGCTTAAATTGTCATTGTTTTAATCATAAAACGACGCGGGTATCTGTACACGGAAGAGATGGGAGAGGGGGATGGGGAAGATGGGGAGATGGGGGAGATGAGGAGGATGGGGGAGATGGGGAGGATGGGGAAGATAGGGAAGATGAGGCGGATTTAGCTATCCTATCTCCCCTGCTCCCCCGCTCCTCTAGTTCTTAGACGATATAAGGAGAATTAATCGCATCGGCGCGACCTATGGCTACTAAGGCTTGATAGATTAGAGCGCAGATTTCAGCACGGTTAATTTCCCGCATGGGTGAGAGTTGATTGCGGTTGGGGTAGTTGACTACAATCTTACGTTCAGTTGCCGTTGCTACTTCGTCAATGGCGTAGCTGGGAATTTGAGCGCGATCGCCATATACACTCACAGCATTTAGATTCCCACCTGTTAACTGTAAGCCATTTACCAAAGACACGATCGCCTCAGTACGAGTTAAATTTTGATTTGGTCGGAATGTCCCATCTGGAAATCCCGCCACAAATCCTCCTTTATTTGCCTTATCGATCGCTTCCTTACCCCAAAAATCTGCCGCCACATCCTTAAAAGTCGTACCAGCACGTCTGGGAGTCAGTTCAAATGCCTTAGCTAACAAAGCTGCATATTGAGCGCGAGTTAAACTATCGTTAGGCTTAAACGTCCCGCCAGGAAAACCACTGACAATACCTTTGGCTGCCAATCGTTCAATAAACTCTTTTCCCCAATGTCCGCTAATATCGCTAAACTGTCCACCCCCAGGCGTTGGGGTTGGAGTTGGAGTTGGGGTTGGAGTTGGAGTTGGAGTTGGAGTTGGAGTTGGAGTTGGAGTTGGAGTTGGTGTTGGCGTGGGAGTAGCTGTACCGCTAAACTCCACTAAACCCTTAACCCGCGTTGCAGTTAGCTGGTTTCCTACAGAAAGGATCTTAAAGGAAGTAGCATTTTGTAAGTCAAACTGACCATTATCTTGCCAGATATTACCGCCAGCATCTTGACCAGTGCCGATATCTGGCAGTGATTTAACTGTCACCGTCAGACCGTCTTGTATATTTTTCTCAATCCGATTTTTACGCAAAATCGGTCGCGAATCGCCAGAAAGGACAATTCCTGAGCGATTTTCCAAAATTTGGTTCTCCGCAATTAGAGGTGCTGCATTATCTTGGATGGCAATACCGTAACCTGTGTTTTGAAACTTGTTGCGGCGAATTTCCCCTTTAGCGCTACCTGCCATTGCCAAACCGTTACCGACATTCTCGGTAAACACGCTGTCGAAAATTGCTGGCTTGGCGCTACCAGTGGCAAATACGCCTTCTCGCTTGGATTTGGAGAGAGTGCAGTTAGCGACTGTGGCGGCTACTGATTCTATCCAAACTCCTGTACCTCTAGTATCGCCATTGGTGACAGTTGCACCGCGCAGTTCCGCACCTTCTGCCAGCAAGACTGTAACGTTTTGACCCGCTGCGGTGGGACTGACAAATTTGCCGCTACCTTGAATCAGAACGGTGCTGCCTTTGTTGGTTTCGCTGCCTATGACTTTCACTCCCGCAGGAATTTGTAAGGGGAAGGCTTCGCCGGAAGCAGCGCTGTAAGTGCCGGCTGCTAGCTGAATTATGGTTCCCGATGGAGCTTGCTGTAGAGCGCGGCTGATGGTTTTAAATGGAGCCGATTGGCTGCCGGAGGCTGAATCGCTGCCTGTACCCGGATTGACGTAAAGTGTTGCCATAATTTTGTTTGCTAGAGATTTTTCTTAAGGCTACGTGCAATCTGAATCTTTTGCAGCCGCTAAGGGTATTACTTGCACGTTGCCTCATTAGTACAGTTTCACTTTGACTTTGAGGTGAACCGGATTAAGCTCAATTTTAATCCTGGAAGTGCTGTTCTAGTTTATTGGACACAATGTTTGCGATCGCCTCAAAAATTTTTCTTCCAGAATTTACTCAAATCTATATACATATAAATGGTATTTTGTCAATTACGCTTTACAAATGCTTAACACTTCGATGCAAAAATATATTTTTTTAAGTTGATAGAAAAATTTTTTACCTTTGTGAAGCTTGGGTACAGAACGGCAAATATAGATTCCAGGCTATTTTTTACAATTTGTCAAACGTCGCCAAGATTATGAAAATCATACCATAACCCTCAAATGGCGTAAAGTGGTAAAATAAATGAGAATAGTGTCAATAAACTGGTAATTGTAAAGGTCATGTTTACAAGCAAATGTTTTAATATTTAAAATTGTATGCTCAAATAAATTAATTTAATTTATCTAAAATGTCAAAATTACCCTTAGCTTTAGCTAATACGAGAGAATTCCAGAAAGAGATAAAGCACCGCTAAGGTGATGACTACGTTCTTAATTGCTGAAACCGTTGTTGTGATGGCATTTTCTTTACTGCCCTTCTAGATAATTAAATCCTTCTACCTTTTACTTTCTGACTTCTGCCTTAGCCTGTACCTTATGTCTTGAGCCTTTTGCGGCGACGAGTTGTAAGTTGTGATACATTGAGTTGTTGCATAGCTGCGATCGCAGTAGCTAAAAATCTTTTTCTGTCTGGTTTTTGACTCTCCTGTTCGCAAATCCAATACCCAAATGAGTTCTAAGTTCTGACCAATGATTGAAGTAGAACACTTAAGCAAGAATTACGGTTCCACAAGCGCGATCGCGGATGTCTCCTTTAAAGTGGAACCGGGAGAAATTATGGGATTTTTGGGGCCCAATGGTGCCGGCAAAACCACAACAATGCGGATTTTATCGGGTTATTTACCCGCTTCTGGAGGTACGGCCCGGATCGCAGGTTACGATGTCCATGAAAACTTAATGGCAGTACGGCAAAAAATTGGCTATTTGCCGGAAACTCCACCGCTATATCCAGATATGACGGTTGAAGGTTTTTTGTACTTTGTTTCCCGAATTAAATTAGTGCCGGCTGGCGATCGCACTCGTCAAGTAGAATCGGCAATGCAGCGTACCAGTTTAGTAGACAAACGCAAAGTTTTAATCCGCAAACTTTCTAAAGGATTTAGACAGCGAGTTGGCATTGCACAGGCGATCGTTCACGATCCACCAGTGATTATTTTAGACGAACCTACTGTTGGTTTAGACCCCCGACAAATCATCGAAGTTAGGAATTTAATTAAAAGCCTTGCAGGTCAGCATACTATTATTTTGTCTACCCATATTTTGCCTGAAGTTAGCATGACTTGCAGCCGCGTAACAATCGTCAATCGCGGTCAAGTTGTCGCGACGGGTAGTCCTGATAACTTGATGGGACAGTTTCAAGAAGGCTACGAATTGGAAGTTGAGGGGGATACGGAGTCTTTTGAGAGGTTAGTACCAAATCTGGAAAATGTGGCGGGTGTGCGATCGCTAGAATTGATGTCAATGGTAGAGTCAGAAAATCGCCGCCGAGTCCGAGTAGCCTGTGAATCAGCAACGGAACCAGGCCGAGAAATTGCCGCTGCGATCGTCTCTTCGGGCTTGGGGTTGTATGAAATGCGCCGCACTCGCGCTACTCTGGAAGATGTGTTTTTAGAGTTGACAAGAGCCGAAAAGAAAGAGCAGCCTTTAGTGGAACCCGAAAGGGAAGAGGAAGCGATCGATGAGATAAAGGGAGTAGAGGAAGAACAGGAACAGGAACAGCAAGGGGAAGCGATCGCACAAAAGGAAGAAGAATCAGAGGTAATAACTGAAACTCAAGAGGAAGAAACTTTAAAAAACAATGAACAGTAAAATTTCTCCACCTTAGAATTTGAACACTGAATTGAGATGATTGCACGGATTTCATAAATTCAACTTTCTTGCCAACTACCAATTACCAATCACCCATTACCAATTATGAACACGGATTTTACCGATTACACGGATTACACGGATTAGTTAGAGGCACGATCGTTTAGTCTGTGAAATCAGAGGAATCTGTAAAATATGTGTATCCCAATTACCAATTACCAATTACCAGTTACCAAAAAATGTTGATAACAATTAGCAATATTATAGCCATCTACCGGAAAGAATTACAGAGTTATTTTGCCTCACCATTAGCTTATGGGATCGCCGCCATCTTCTGGTTCGTGACAGGATTATTTTTAGTCGCAATTCTCCTATCACCAGATGGTTTAATTCCACAAGTTGCCAGACTAGATCAACAAGGAATTAGCGAAACGATAGACGTTCCCTACGAATTTTTACAAGCCTTCTTAGGGCTGATGGGTTCAATATCCCTATTCATCCTACCCATGCTATCAATGGGACTGTACGCAGAAGAACGCAAACGGGGTACATTAGAATTATTAGCAACATCACCCCTCACAAACTGGGCAGTTGCCGTCGGCAAACTGCTAGGAGTATTGACGTTTTACATCACAATGCTCATACCATTAATTGCCTGCGAACTCATCGCCCTTAGTGCATCAAGTCCTCCTCTACCTCCAGCAGTATTTTTATTAGGACACGCCGGATTAATCTTGTTAGCAGCATCAGTTTTATCACTAGGAATGTTTATTTCTTCTCTCACAGAAAGTACAATTTTATCTGCTATACTCACCTTCGCTTTAGTGCTATTCCTGTGGATAATTAAAGTAGCGTCTAGCAGTATCAGCGGCCCTGTAGGGAAAGCAATAGGTCATCTTTCTCTGCTAACACATTACACTAATCTTGTCAAGGGAATAGTTGATACAAGCAGTCTAGCAATGTTTGCTACATACATTTTTTTAGGAGTATTTTTAACCGCTCAATTTATTGATGTCTTGCGTTTCCAACGCTCTTGATTTATTAATAGAAATTACCATCGTTGTAGCGCCCCCCTCTGAGCGATACGATTGTTAAATTACTTCTTTCCTCTTCCCTCTTCCTTCTTCCTTCTTCCTTCTTCCTTCTACTTATGAAAATCGTTAAAAAGAATTGGAAATACATCTTTTTGCTAGGCCCAGCCTTAATCGTCGCCGGCATCACAGCAGGTTTCATCGCGGGTAGTTGGCAACCAATACCTTTAGGAATTATTATCACCGGATTCGTGATAATAGGGTTGTGGTTGCTTTATGCTGCTTATCAACAAAACTTTTGGGGACGGCGATCTACTCAAGTCAGTAGCAACGCGATCGCAGCTACCCTCTCTATATTACTAATTCTCGCCCTCATAAATTTTCTGGCCGCACGCTATGCCACTCGTTTAGATGTAACTGAAAGCCAACAATTCACCTTAGCACCCCAGACGCAGCAAGTGTTAAGAAATTTGCCGCAACCTGTGAAACTTTGGGTGTTTGATCCTACCCAAAACCCCAGAGTGAGAGAATTTTTAGAGAATTATCAAAAAGAATCCAGAGGCAAGTTTACTTTTGAGTTTGTTGACCCGCTAACGGAACCAGGAAAAGCTCAAGAATACGCTATTAATGGCCTTGGAGAATATCAATTAGAATCTGGTTCTAAGCGGCTATTGATTCAAAAAGGTGTAGTAGTTGGCTTTAACCCCACTCAGATACCGACAGAGGCGAAGCTAACAAATGGCTTAGAAGAGATTTTGAGTACGCGATCGCCAAAAGTTTATTTCCTTCAAGGTAACGGCGAACGAGCAATACAGGAAGGTCAAGGAGGGCTATTTGAAGCTGAAAAATCCCTTAAAGACAAAAATTATACCACAGCAGTCATCAACCTGAAAGAAAGCATAAATGTCCCCCAAGATGCCGATGCTGTCATAGTTGCGGGCCCACAAAAGGCATTTTCCGAGGAGGAAGTTCAAGCATTAACTACTTATCTCGATCGCGGCGGTAGTTTGATGCTAATGCTAGACCTCACCCCTAATAATGCAAGCACAGGATTAGATAGTTTGCTGAAAGATTGGGGCGTTACCTTAGACAAAAGTCTAGCCATAGATCCTTCCGGCGACGGTCAAAGATATGGTCTGGGTGCGACTGTTCCCCTAGCAAAGCGTTACGGCGACCATCCTATTACTCAAAGTTTCGGTAGTGCTACTTCATTTTATCCCCTTGCCCGTCCCTTAGAGACAACCACGGTGACTGGAATTGACCAAAAGCCACTCGTTTGGACAAGCGATCAAAGTTGGGCTGAAAGTGATTTGAGTAACAGCAGATTGGAGTTCGATCCGAAGAGCGATCGGCAAGGGCCGTTATTATTAGGTGTAGCTTTAACTCGTTCTGCGGCTACAACTACCCAAGCAACGCCGACACCATCACCAACAAGTTCTCCTACTACATCACCAACGAGTTCTCCAACGATTTCTCCAACTACATCACCAGAAGCATCACCAACGAGTTCTCCTACTACATCGCCAGAAGCATCGCCAACAAGTTCTCCAACAAGTTCTCCAACAAGTTCTCCAACGATTTCTCCAACAAGTTCTCCTACTGCTTCTTCGCCTTCCCCTTCCCCTTCCCCTTCGCCTTCTTCCGCCAAAGAATCTCGTATGGTTGTGTTAGGAAATTCTCAATTTGCTACGAATGGCTGGTTTGAACAACAGCTTAATGGAGATGTGTTTATTAACTCAGTTAGCTGGTTAAGTAAGCCAGATCAGAAAATACTTTCTATCAGCCCTAAAAAAGTGACAAATCGCCGCATTAATATGAGTCTTGTACAAGCAGCAGGATTAGTTATTGCATGGCTAGTTTGGCCCCTAATTGGATTAGCAATTGCCGCGTTTTTATGGTGGCGGCGGCGGTAGGGAGATGGGGGAGATGGGGAAGATGGGGGAGATGGGGGAGATAGGTAATTAGCAATTAGCAATTAGCAATTAGCGATTACCAATTATTAATTACCAATTACCAATTACCAATTACCAATTAACATGAAATTCAAGAATAATACTTTAGCATTGATAGTCATAGCTTTGGGCTTGACTGGGTTCGTTTACTTCTATGAAATTAAAGGAAAACCTGAGAGAGAAGCGGCTAAGGCGAAACAAGAACAAATCTTTGATTTCAAAACTGACCAGGTAAAATCTTTTACCTTGACAGTTAAAGAAAAAGTATTGACAATTGAGCGAAATAATGATACAAAAAATGGAAAAAGTAAATGGCAAATAAAAGTACCAGTTCAACAAGCAGCAAATCAAGCGTCCGTAGACTTCTTGCTGGATAGACTGACGACAGGAAAGAGCGATCGCACCTTCAGTATCCCCACCGCGACGATCTCAGAATTTGGACTCGACCAACCCCAAGCTAAAATTGAGGTTAAGTTAGACAACCAACAGACTCATCATTTAATCTTAGGTAAACCCGAATTCAGCAATCGTTTTCTCTACGCTCAAGTCGATCCGCAATCACCGCCACCTCAAAATTTATCTGTTATCCTAGTGCCGATAGACTTTAAAACAGCCAGCGATCGCCCATTATCAGAATGGCAAGAGCAAAACAAACAGGAGGCTCCAAATCCGACCCCAAATCCGACCCCAAATCCGACCCCCATTCAAACCCCAACTCAGACCCCAACTCCCAAGGATAACTAATCTTGCTCGTCAGAGCTTTATGCACCGCCCCTGCGGAGTGTTAAGAAAATCAAAATCGGAGGTGAAGGAAAACTCTTTACAGTTATTTATCCTTACCGACCTCCCCTAAAATACAGAAAAGTTTAAACTAAATTGTATTGAACCAGCGTGCATTACCGTCAGGAAAAGCCACTTATGTTTCAGACTGCACTCAACCAAGGTACAACAGTAGCGGAAACTGGATTCGACGTTGAACTCCGCAAAGTGTTCAAAGTGTTTAACGGCGAGACAGCAGTGCGAGGAGTTGACCTCGATATCCGTCAGGGAGAGTTTTTCAGTATTCTGGGGCCTTCCGGCTGCGGTAAAACTACGACGCTGCGCTTAATGGCTGGATTTGAGACTCCTTCGGCTGGGGACGTAATGATTCGGGGTCAGTCGATGACTAATACTCCACCCTACCGCCGCCCAGTAAATACGGTGTTTCAAAGTTATGCTCTATTTGGCCACATGAGCGTCTGGGAAAATATTGCTTTTGGGTTGCGGATTAAGCGACAGGGAAAAGCTGAGGTTGAGGAAGGGGTGCGAGAAGCCTTGAGGCTGGTGAAAATGGAATCTTTTGCTAACCGCTTCCCCGCTCAACTTTCAGGAGGTCAGCAGCAGCGGGTAGCTTTGGCAAGGGCCCTTGTCAATCGCCCAGCGGTGTTGTTGTTAGATGAACCACTAGGAGCCCTAGATTTGAAGTTGCGAAAGCAGATGCAGGTAGAGTTGTCTAATTTACATCAAGACTTGGGCTTAACTTTTGTGATGGTAACGCATGACCAGGAAGAGGCAATGAGCCTTTCCGATCGCATCGCAGTGATGCACGAGGGTCGGATCGAACAAATTGGTTCTCCAGAGGAAATTTACGAGTGTCCTCAGACGGCCTTTGTGGCAGATTTTATCGGGGATACGAATTTATTTCCGGGGAGAGTAGAAGCAAGCGATCGCTCAACTCTGACTATTCGGACTAAGAGTAACCTGAAAATAGTCGTGCAGCAATCCGATATGTGGAGTGGGGGGACGGGAGAATCAGCAGTGGTAAGCGTGCGCCCTGAGAAAGTATATCTAAATCTTTATCAGCCTGATGTCTCGGTAAATTGCTTTGAGGGGCGGCTGAAACACACAATGTATATGGGGACTCACGTTCACTACGTAGTCGAGTTGGTTTCTGGCGATCGCATCACAGTCCGTCAACCAAATACAGGCGGCTCGTTTCCCGATGCTCACACACCCATCTATGCTTATTGGGGAACCACCGATTGCCTTGCTTTAAGCGATCAAAGGTAATCACCACAGTTAACAATTAACAGTTAACAGTTAACAATTACCAGTTAACAGTTAACAGTTAACAGTTAACAGTTAACAGTTAACAATTACCAATTTTCAATCTGTGCCTCCGACTAATTTACCGACTTATAGGCTCAACAGCACACGCCCAACTCGGCGCAAATTCCTACAAACATCGGCAGCAGCCTTGTCAGGATTGACCCTTTCTAGCTGCGGCTGGCGGCTAGCAGACGTGCAATCTGCTCCCATTAGTAAAGGTGCTTCTGACAAACTCTATATCTATACTTGGGAAGGCTACACAGATAAGGCTTTACTAGATCGCTTTACAGAAAAAACAGGTATCCAAGTCATTGCAGATGTATTCGACTCCAACGAAGCCATGTTGGCTCGAATTCAGGCCGGTGGTGGTAGCGCATACAGTATTATTTACCCTTCTGATTACATGGTGCTCCTAATGAGCGAATTGGGTTTACTGATTGAACTCGATCATTCACTTTTAGGAGGCTTGGATCGGCTCATAAAGCAATTCCAAAGTCCTGTTTACGATCCCGGAAATCGCTATAGCGTACCCTTAGCATGGGGTACTACTGGGTTGATTTACAACACCGAAAAAATTAAGTATCCTATCGAAGATTGGGACGATCTCTGGAAAAATCAGAAAGCATTATCTAAGCGCATGACGCTGTTAAACGATTTGCGAGAAGTGATGGGAGCTGCGCTGCGGATGCTAGGCTACTCTTTAAATACAACGAATCCTAATGAAATTAGAGAAGCCTATGAAAGATTATCCGAACTAAAACCAGACCTAGCTTCTTTTACTACAGATGCTTGGCGACCTCAAGTGCTAGTTGGAGATCTAATGGTAGCAATGTGTTACTCATCAGATGCTAATGAGGTAATTCCAGAAAATACTAATTTGCAGTATGTCGTACCTAGAAGTGGTTCTTCATTGTGGACTGACACCCTAGTAATTCCAAAATTTGCTCCCAATCCTGAAGCAGCTTATAAATGGATAAACTTTATGCTGCAAGGAGATGTAGCTGCGTCTTTAGTAGATAGACTGAGTTTTTCTACTCCTTCGGAGGAGGCTTTTAATTTGTTAGAGCCTGAAGTCCGCGAAAACAAAATTTTGTTTCCCCCAGAGGAGCTTTTAGCAAAGTGTCAAGGTATCGCTCCTGTGGGGGACGTTACTGCGGTTTATGACCGATATTGGACTAAACTTACAAGTGAATAGTTAGTGGTTAGTTGTTAGTTGTTGGTGGTTAGTGGTTAGTGATTAATTGTCATAGCGTCATAGCCGTTATATCCGTTAAATCTCCTACAAAATTCATTGCCAAATTGCTAATTATTAGTGTTAACTTAACTTAGTTAATAGTCTTTCCCAACTAACAACTAACAACTAACAACTAACAATTACCAATTACCAATTACCAATTACCAATTACCAATTACCAATTACCAATTACCAATTATGGCTGTCTCTACTAAAAATTCTCCGCAATCTACTTCTGGATTTAAAACTATTGCTGGTCAAATTTGGTCAAAGTTAATCGGGCCTTTCACATTGCTGGGGCCTTCTGGCTTATGGTTAGCTCTATTGCTGGTACTACCAACTCTAGTGATTTTAGAATTAAGTTTAGTACCCAATATTAAGCCGGGAGATTTGGTAAATCCTTCTGGCATTGAAAACTATTGCCGCGTTTTTGGCTTTGACAAATGCCAGTTGTCTAGATTCTCTTGGACTAACTTAAGAGTAATCGGTAGATCTTTGTCTTTCGCAAGTGGTACAACTTTCTTCTGTTTGCTATTAGGATTTCCAGTTGCTTACTGGATTGCCCTTAATGTCTCAAAGCGGTGGCGAAATTTAATTTTGCTGGGCTTTGTACTACCGCTGTGGACTTCTTCTCTGCTACGATCTTATGCTTGGATTACCATACTGCGACCTACGGGTGTACTCAATACGGTGCTAACGGGGTTAGGGCTCCCCCCTGTCGAGTTGCTCAATAGCAGTCCCGCTGTTTTAATTGGTATGACCTATAGCTATTTACCCTATATCGTTACAATTCTCTACGCTTCTCTGGAAAAGCTAGATCGGCGGTTGCTGGAAGCATCTGCGGATTTGGGGGCGAATCCTGTAGAAACTTTCTGGAAAGTGACTGTACCGCAAACTATGCCTGGAATTGCGGCTGGTTCTTTGCTAGTATTTATCAGCAGTTTGGGAGATTTTGTCGATCCAGAATTGTTGGGGGGCGCTTCCAGCATGACTTCGGCTAGATTGATTTACAATCAGTTTTTGGGAGCAACTCAAAATTGGGGACTGGGCTCTGCTATGAGTATGGTGTTAATTTTTGCTGTGAGTATCGCGATCGCGCTTTTGCTGAAGTACGGCGATCGCAAAGCAATCTAAATCAGTTAACTGTTAACTGTTAACTGTTAACTGTTAACTGTTAACTATTACAAAAATCACTTGATGGAGAAGCTGTGAGCAATCAAGAGGAGGAATTACCATTAGATATGTTGCATCCCAAACCTAAATTTCGGGTTTCTTGGCAGGTTGTATTTGCAGCTTTGATGTTTTTCTATATGTACCTGCCCATCTTCGTGCTGAGTTTTTATAGTTTTAATAAGTCTCCATTTAGTGCTGGTTGGAAAGGATTTACGTTAAATTGGTACGTCAAGTTATTTAACGATGCGAGGATTTTAGGCGCACTACAAAATAGCTTAATTGTGGCTTTTTGTGCTGTGGGAATTTCGGCAGTTTTCGGTACTTTAATGGCCGTAGGCTTGGCTCGTTACAAGTTTCCTGGTAAGAGTTTGTATCAAGGCGTTTCCTATTTGCCGCTGATTATTCCCGATATCGCGATCGCAGTTGCTACTCTGGTATTTTTAGCAGCAGTAGCTATTCCTCTGAGTTTATGGACAATTGTAGCAGCTCATATAGTATTTTGTCTAGCTTATGTTGGTCTAGTTGTCTCCACTAGGTTAGCAGACCTTAACCCCTATTTAGAAGAAGCTGCTCTCGATTTAGGAGCAACTCCGGTGGAAGCTTTTATAAAGGTTTTGTTGCCGCAATTAATGCCGGGGATTGTATCTGGATGCTTGCTCTCTTTTGTACTCAGTATGGATGACTTTTTGATTGCCAGTTTCACGGCAGGAAGCGGTTCAACAACTCTACCCCTAGAAATTTTTAGCCGGATTCGGACTGGGGTTAAACCTGATATTAATGCTCTGAGTGTAATCTTAATGCTAGTATCAGGAGGGATGGCTGTGTTTGCGGAATTTCTGCGGATGCGAAGCGAACAGAAACGAGCCAAGTAAAACAATGTATGTATGGTAATGCTATCATCCTGGCGCGGTTTCTTGACCGCGCCTGTTGGCTGCTACTGTGAAGGTATCTAAGCCCTAATAATATAGCAACCTTCTTGGCAGTTAAGACGTTCTGAGTTCCACCAAACTCGTTAATTCTATTCCCTTCTTCCTCTTCTTTCCCTTCTTTCCCTAGCCCTGAGCATCGGAGCATCGTAGCCCCTAGCCGCCGAAAGCGGTTGCTATATTAAACATGAGATAGAGATGGTACTAATTGCTGATGTACCCACTTCTCGGTACGATTTAAAATCTCGGTACTTTTTTTGATAGTGAGACAGACTTCTAGACTCAATTTCAAGGTATCGGGTGAAGGAGATAAACTTCTTAGGGGTGCTATTTCGGTGGGAGAACAGCCTAGCATTTCCATATAAGCTAGTGTCCAACCTATAGCTGCAATCTCATCGATATTGCCTACACCTCTGCACAGGTAACAGTTTAATTCCTGTCCGCCGCATTCTGGACAAAGCCAATCTTTTATCGGCGAATGAGACTGGTTTTCACTCAATCCCGATCCTATTCTTAGCGCTTTAATATGATTTTTAACAACTTGTTCAAAAGCTAGATCTTGCTTGCCGATCGCCGGGGATTTAATATTACTTAGCGGAGGTGAATTAAGCGCTTTTGGTGTAGAATCTGTTTGTATTATTTCATCAGGAAGAGATTCATATTCGTTGGCTATTGCTTCAATATCATCATTCAGTTCAATTGGTGATAGTGAGGGTGTTTGTTGAGGAGAAAGTGCGTTTTGCTGATGGTGTTCGATTGCTAGCGTCCAAGTTCTTTTATGTCGAAGATCGCCATATTTTTTTGCTTCTGCCTCGGTAATGCCGATGGTAGCCGCCTGTTGGCGTAGCATAGTCAGTGAAATCATTTGATTTTCGGTTAGATTAATCAACAACTTGAGTTTTGTACATTATAAATAGTAGCCTATAATTAGAATATTGCTATTGATACCGATCTTACCAGTTAGATAGTAATGATTAAATTTTCCCGATCCATGACTTCACTTATTCCCGATCGCCTCATTCCTGATACGGCTTTGTCTGTCGCTGGAGTTACTTCTTACATTCAAGCATTGTTGGAAGATGACAGCTATCTGCGCCTCGTTTGGGTAACGGGGGAGGTATCGAGTGTCTCAGAATACCGCAGTGGCTTATTTTTTACTCTCTGCGATCGCGACAATCCGGTTGTGATTCGCTGCGTGACGTGGAACTCTCAGCGGGAAAAGTTGGTACAATTGCCGGTCAAAGGGGAACAGTTGATAGTTTTAGGAAGCATCCGCGTTTATAAAGCGCGGGGAGAATATCAATTGAATGTTTGGCAAGCGCTACCGGCGGGGGAAGGGTTGCAAGCTCTGCGTTATCAGCAGTTGCGATCGCGCCTCGATGCTGAGGGTTTGTTCGATCCTACCAGAAAGCGATCGCTTCCAATACATCCTCAAACTGTGGCTGTTGTTACTTCACCAACTGCTGCTGCTTGGGGAGATATTCAACGTACTCTCACTCAGCGATATCCCGGTTTGCGGGTATTATTATCACCTGCTTTGGTGCAGGGAGAATTAGCGCCAGCTTCTATTGCCACAGCAATTGAAAGAGTAGAATTAGATGGTCGTGCTGATGTAATCATCTTAGCACGGGGTGGTGGCGCTGTGGAAGATTTGGCTTGTTTTAATGACGAACGGGTGGTACGCGCGATCGCGAATTGTTCTATCCCCACGATTACAGGTATTGGTCACGAAAGAGATGAATCTTTAGCGGACTTAGTTGCCGATAAAACTGCTCACACTCCCACCGCCGCTGCTGAAAAAGTTGTGCCAGATATTGCTAATTTATATATTCAACATCGCCAAAGAGTGCGAACATTAATAGAAGCTGTAGAGCAGCGTTTATACAAATCAGAAGCACAATGTCAAGGATTAAAGCATCGATTAAAACGTCTGCCTTCTACATCGCGAAGTTTACAACAGGCAACTGTAGAGTGTCAAATGTTACGAGAAAAGTTAGCAGCACTTGACCCTCAAGCTGTGTTACAAAGAGGTTATGCGATGGTAAGACAAAATGATGGAAGTCTGACTCGCTCGACTGAGGGGTTAGCTCCGGGAGAAGAATTAACTATTAAGTTGAATCGCGGTATGCTTAAAGTCAAGATTGTAGAGATAAGTAGATAGAATATTAGTAAACGCAGATGATTGATTTTTCACAACGCCAGTCTGACTGGAAATATGAAACGACAGTGGCTCAGGTTGAAGAAATTATTAATCGAGTTGAATCAGGAGAACTCCCTTTAGAGGAAGTTTTTGAGGAATTCGCAATGGCTGTGGAATATTTACAGCAGTGCGAAACTTTTTTGGTTGAGGGTAAAGAGCAAATGAATTTATTAATTGAAACTTTAAACGATGAACCTGGATTTTAAGATTTGAAAGTTTGCGGACAGTGTTGAGGGTGAATAACAACGATCGCGCGATCGCGTCCCTGGTTTTTGGCTAGATACAAGGCCCGATCTGCGTTGGCAATTAAATCCTCTAATCTCATATCTAAGCTGGGAATTAAACTGGTAACACCCAAACTCAAAGTCAGGTAGGGACTTACCTCTGACTTGGAGTGGGGAATGGCGATCGCTGCGATCGCCATTCGTATAGATTCTGCCACGATTAACGCCCCTTCTGCATTTGTATTCGGCAAAATCGCCACAAACTCCTCACCACCGTAACGAGCAACTAAATCTGTAGGACGTTTTGGAATTTTAGCGATCGCCTGCGCCACTTGGATCAAACAATCATCTCCGCGCTGGTGTCCGTAGCAATCGTTGTAGCGTTTAAAATAGTCAATATCCATGAGAATCAGTGCTAAAGGTTGCTGTTCTCGTAGATGTCGTTGCCACTCTCTAGCCAGATAGTAATCGAAGCGGCGGCGATTCGCAACCTGGGTCAATCCGTCTAAATTTACTAAGCGCGATAATTCCTGATTAGCACGTTGGAGTTCGACGGTGCGATCGGCAACTTGTTGTTCTAGCGTTCGATTGTAATCAGTTAAAATTTTTTCCACTTGCTTGCGATCGCTAATATCTCGAAAACACCAAATTCTGCCATAGTAAGCTCCAGTTTCAGAAATTACAGGTGCAGAATACCGTTCCAAAACTCGTCCGTCTCTGAAAATCAAATCAGTCTTTTGTGTCTCATGGGGATGAGCATATAAATACTCAACTGTAGAAATAAATTCTTCTGGATTAGACAATTGTTCAATCACAAAATTCAACATCGCTCCATCGTCGCCAGTTTCTATAATTTCATCGGGAATACCCCACACTTCCGTGAATCGGCGATTATAACTCACAATTTTACGGTTTTCATCAACGATCAAAATGCCATCCAATTCGGCCTCTTGCTGGGCCATCACAATAGAATTCATCCGCTGTAATGCCTGAGACTTCTCTTTTTCTTGATTATAAAGTTGGGCATTGGTAATGGCGATTGCGGCTTGACCTGATAACAATTGTAATAGTTCGATGCGATTAGTAGTAAATGCTCCAGTTGTGATGTTATTTTCTAGATAAACAATCCCAACGAGTTTACCCTGATTGAGCAACGGATAGCAGAGAATAGACAAAGGTTTAACTAATTGAATATAAGCATCATAAACAAAATTACCAGACTTGGCGGCATTGTCAAGCAGGACACAATTATGAGTGCGAGCCACATAATTGAGAATTGACTCCGGTAAAGTACGATCGATCTTTTTTGTGAGTGATTCAGTTGTTGGCTGAGCACCACTACAAGTAGCGCTCGAAAATATTCCTACTCTTTCTGATACTGTGGGCGTATATAATAGCAGACAGCCGGACTGTGCCCCCGCATTTTCCAGCAGAATTTTCATCAAAGTCTGTAGCAGATTTTCTAAGACAATTTCGCTAGCGATCGCTTGAGAGGATTTCATCACAGTTGTGAGATCTATAGCGGCATCACTACTGCTAATACTATCTCTATCTAAATTATAAGTATGAACCTTCTTTTGCCTCTCTCCTACTTCACGTCCTAGTGAGTGAAACAATAGAACATACTCAGCATCCAGTTGTTTGATCTTAGCAGTTGCACCCCAGCGCAGATAACTGTAGCGGGCTTCCACCATATAGGTGCGGGCAATTATTTCTTTGCCCCATTGCAGATAAAACTGAGCAGCAAGTTCATTGGCAAGAGCTTCGTCTTGGAGGAATTGGTTTTCCTTAGCTATCGCAATGGCGCGATCGTACATTTCAATCGCATCAGCTTTATTACCCAAAACTCGATGCTTTTCTGCCTCAACTAAATACCATTTATGCTGATGATTCATGGGCGCACTCTCTATCCATCGCTTAAGCTTTTCCTGATTGTTAGCTACTTTTTCTAAATACTTTTTCTGTTCGCGATCGCTAATAGATGAATACAATTTCAGATAGATCAGAGAACTGTAGAAGTAAAATAGCGTTATTACGAACATCCCGATCATACTATCAGCATAATATTCTACTAATTCCGCATAATCTGCGGCTTGCTGATATTGTCCGAATAGGTAGCAAAGCACAGTTTTATTGTAGTAGAGATGGTAGATAACAGTACGATTATTAAACTGCTGAAGTATTGGTAACATTAGGATTTCATTATAGGCTTCTCCCACTAACTGACAGGGATCGACTGAATTACCGAGCAAGTTCAACACGGTTTGTTGATAAATTTCGTGGTAATTAAGAGATGATTCCTGTTTAAGCTGCAATATATTATGTCGATATATTTGCATTTCTGCGGCAACCTCTGGCAGTTCATTACCTGCAAAGTAGGAGTATACACAATAGGTTGCAGCGTTTAATGCACTACACTCTAAGTCTCCTGTTTCTAAACCTATTTGATAAGCATCTTGGAACGAAGCTAATTGGCTTCTAAGAGACTTTTTCCAATGTCTAATATAGGTATAAAACACATAACAAGTGCGGGATCTATAAGCTTTGGCATCAAAGAGATCTAGCATATTTAAAGCCAGTTTCCCAAATTGATAGCCCCTCTCCAAATCACCTACAATTCCGCAAAGTATTAATCCATAATCGGCATAAGAAAATGCAGAAACTGCACAATTACCCTCGGCAATCAACAACTCAATTTGTTTAATAATCAGTAACGGCAACAACATTGGAGCTGCTTGATAGGCAGATGAAACCATTTGGGTTAAGATTCGCATCGTAACTAGCGTGACTGGATTAGTCATCACTGGTGCATCCAATAAACTAGGAATAGAACGCTCTTGCCATAACTGTAAGCTTTGCAGCAAAGCTTGCTCAATATCCGCAGTTGTTGGCTGGGCTGGAAACTCTATTCCTAATAGCTGAAGTAATTGCAGGCCAATTTCAATCGGTTTCATTAATTGACTTTGGGCTTTTGCCCCCAGCATCTTAATTTCGTAAACTCTAATTTTTTCAATTAAGCTATCAGTATGAGATAGTACGCTTGCTACTAACTCATCCATCTGCTCATAATTAGTGCTGAAATAAGCAGCTTCTGCGGCTTCTTCATAGACAGTTCTAGTTACGTCAGGCTGAAACTGCCAGCTATTTTCTGGTAAAAGTTCAAGGGCGATTTCTAAATACTGAATCGCTGCTCCATAAGCTGTTGAATTTTTAGCCTTGCGAGCTGCCGCCAAATTCAATTGCACCAGTTGCTCTCGTTCTTTTGCTTGAATAATTAAGCTGCGTCCCATGTTCAATTGGTTAACAATTGCAAAAATATTTTCTTCCCTTTCTGCTTCTGAGGCTTTCCTAAGTAGGAGTCTACCAATTTTTAAATGATTTCCTTGTTTTTGGTTATCGGGAATCAAGGAATAGGCAGCTTGCTGAATACGATCGTGAAGAAATTGATAATTTTCAATTAATAGTTGATCGTTGAAACCTGATAAAGATAAAACTAATCCTGACTCAACTGCCGTCAGTAAATCAGTAAAAATTTCTTGCGGATATTTTTCCTCAATAATTGATAAAGTATTTAAGTCAAAGTGGGCACCTACACAAGCAGCTAACTGTAAAATACATTGTGTTTTGGGCGGCAACTTCTTGAGCTTGCCAATCATTAATTTTACTACATTATCCGTGATGTTTTGCGCTTCAATTTGTGCTTGATTCCATTGCCATTTTTGTTCGCTATAAGCAAAGCTAATTAAATCATCTGCATATAAAAAATTTACAAATTGGTTCACAAAGAAAGGATTGCCCCCTGTTTTATTTAAAACTAACTCAGCTAGCGACTTAACTCTAGCCGTGTTGGTTTTCAAGGTATCAGCTATCAGTTGGCTAATTTCTTCTATCCCTAAGTTGGTTAAGGTAATTTGATTGATTATTACCTCAGCTTTTCTTAACTCATCTAGCATAATCGCCAAGGGATGACTGAGACTGATTTCGTTATCTCGATAAGCACCAATCGTAAATAAATATTGCAAATTTATATCTGTAACCATTAGCTTTATTAAGTTCAAAGTTGCCCCATCAGCCCATTGCAGATCGTCTAGAAAAATTACTAAAGGATGCTCTTTAGTACAACAAGTACGAATAAAATTTTGAAAAACTAAATTAAAACGATTTTGTGATTCAGTTGGCCCTAATGGGGGTACAGGTGACTGCTTACCAATGATTAATTCTACTTCAGGAATGACATCAATTATGACTTGACCATTTACCCCTAACACAGCTAAAAATTTTTCTTGCCATCGGTCAATTTCTGCTGGAGTTTCTCTTAATAACTGCTGGATTAATCCTTTGAAAGCACTAACCATAGCTGAGTAGGGAATATTACGCTGAAATTGGTCAAATTTTCCTGAGATAAAATAACCGCGTTTTTCGGTGATGGGTTTATAAATTTCTTGAACAAGTGCTGATTTGCCGATGCCAGAATATCCCGTTATCAGCATTAATTCGCTTTGCTTCGTTACTCGTTCAAAAGCAGCGATCAATGCCTGAATTTCTGACTCTCTTCCATATAGTTTTTGCGGAATTTGAAACTTATCCGAAATATCTTGACTACCGAGGGGAAATTTATTTATATTTCCCTTTGATTGTAATTGACTCAAACAAGTTTCTAAATCTGCTGTTAATCCCCAGGCACTTTGATAGCGATCTTCAGCATTTTTTGCCATTAACTTCATCACAATATCTGAGATTATGGGGGGGATTGATGGGTTAATTTTTTGCGGCAATATGGGGGATTTAGCAATATGACAATGGATTAATTCTAAATCATCTTCAGTTTGAAAAGGCAGTTTTTGGGTTAACATTTCATAAAATGTTATTCCCAGGGAGTAAAAGTCACTACGATAGTCTAAGCTTCGGTTCATGCGCCCGGTTTGTTCCGGTGAAATATAGGCTAAAGTTCCTTCTAATAAGTTTGGGTTTTTGAGGATAGGATTTTCTCTAGTTAAGCGGGTCGAAATACCAAAATCAATAACTTTTAGTTGTTTTGTTACTAAGCAATAAACTAGATTGGAGGGATTAATATCCTTGTGGATGATATGAGCCGCGTGAATTTGTCCTAAACTGGTAGCAATTTTAATCGCTATTGACAGAAACTCGGATAAACTAAATTGATGGTGTTGCATCAATATTTTTAAAGACTCGCCCCCAAAATCTTCTAAAATAATGACTAAGGTATTGTGATATTTTTCTAAACTGTAGGCTTTAATTACACCCTCTAGGTTAAGACTACAGGTCAGTTTATATTCTTGTTTATAGCGGGTGAGTTCATTGGGTGTAGGATAGTTTTGTTTAAGAACTTTGAGAATTACCTGAAGACTATCAATCTGACGAATGGCGCGATAAACTTCTGAGTTAGCGCTTTCATAGATTTTGGTCAGAATTTGATAGTCAGACAGCCGCCTCATGTTTTATATTTTTTCAATACGTATTATTATAATTCTACCACTCTAATTTTTTAAATAGTCGGAGTGAATAAAAATATCCGTTTGTAGGAACCTAATAAGTATTCAGTCCCAATATTTAATTCCTTGAGAATTATAGTTAGTTGCTGCATGAACTCATACCAAATCCGGGTTAACTACTCCCTCAATTCTGCCAACAAAGAAATTTACTGGCGATCGCACGCCTTACAAAGGTAATATTCTAATCTGGGGGGGTGACAGAGAGGCCTAAGAAATAGACCCAATCAGGATTCCAGCCCGTATACCCTGCTGGTAAAAACGACGTTTATTGGGAGTTATCTTCATTAATTCTTGAACGAGTTCAGAATGTTGTTCGA
>NZ_JAQMUA010000290.1:0-16540 GCF_028330895.1 Kamptonema animale CS-326
GGAAGTAGGCTCAATTACCAATTACCAATTACCAATTACCAATTACCAATTACCAATTACCAATTACCAATTACCAATTACCAATTAGCATTTAAAATGGATAAACCTTTAGGCTCAGTTATTCAAGGTTCCCTCAGCAAGGGATTAGAAGTGCGGCTACATCCTGATGTTTCCGTAGAAGAAATGAGAGTAGGCAAATTTTTAGTAGTCCGAGGAGTGCGATCGCACTTTTTTTGTATGCTGACTGATGTATCTTTAGGAACATCTAGCGATCGCATTCTAGCCAACCCGCCTCACCCCAACGATGATTTTATGCAAGCCGTTCTCGCTGGCAGTAGCACTTATGGCACAATTGAATTATCGCCGATGTTGATGTTGACTGCGGAACGAGAAAAACAGCAGGCGATTTTTCCTCCTAATGTCAGTAACAGCAAGCAAAGAAAGTCTAGTAATTCTAGTTTGTCTTCAATGGAAGTGCAATCTAGTGCTGATATTGAACTACTGCCTGTAAAAACAATTCCTAGCCATTTTTCTCAAGTTTTTGACGCGACAGAGGGCGATTTTCGGGCAGTGTTTGGCTGGGAAGACGATCCCACCCGCCGCAATTTTGCCATCGGCCAACCGATTGATATGGAAGTTGATGTTTGCCTCGATTTAGATCGGTTTGTAGAACGCAGTAATGGAATTTTTGGCAAGTCAGGAACCGGAAAATCTTTTTTAACTCGCTTGCTTTTATCGGGGATAATTCGGAAAAAAGCCGCAGTTAATCTGATTTTTGATATGCACTCTGAGTATGGCTGGGAAGCGGTTTCGGAAGGGAAGCAATTTAGCACAGTTAAAGGTTTACGGCAGTTATTTCCCAGCCAAATTGAGATTTATACTCTCGATCCTGAAGCTACAAAACGCAGAGGTGTCCGGGATGCGATGGAACTTTATTTGAGTTACGATCAAATAGAAGTTGAAGATATTTCTCTCGTGCAGCGCGAGTTAAATCTTTCGGAAGCAAGTATAGAAAATGCCATCATTTTGCGGAATGAGTTAGGCAATTCTTGGATTAACAAGTTGCTGGCAATGACTAATGAAGATATCCAAATGTTCTGCGAAGAAAAACGGGGTAATAAGTCTTCGATTATGGCGTTACAGCGAAAACTCGAACGGTTAAACGATCTAAAATATATTCGCAATCGTTCTAATCATAATTATGTCGGGCAAATTTTGCAGTCTTTAGATGCGGGTAAGAATGTGGTGATTGAGTTTGGCTCTCATTCGGATATGCTATCTTATATGTTAGCGGCGAATGTGATTACTCGCAGAATTCACCAGTCCTATGTGAAGAAAGCAGACAATTTTTTAAGAAGCAAAAATCCCTGCGATCGCCCTCAACCCTTAGTGATTACAATTGAGGAAGCTCATCGTTTTCTCGACCCGGCTATTGTCCGTTCGACTATTTTTGGTACAATTGCTAGGGAGATGCGGAAATATTTTGTCACCCTATTAGTTGTAGATCAAAGGCCTTCGGGAATTGACGCTGAGGTAATGTCGCAAGTTGGTACGCGGATTACTGCTTTGCTGAATGATGATAAGGATATTGATGCAATTTTTACCGGAGTTTCTGGGGGGCAAAGTTTACGATCAGTTTTATCTAAGTTAGATTCTAAACAGCAAGCTTTAGTTTTAGGTCACGCTGTACCGATGCCAGTTGTGGTGCAAACTCGTCCCTATGATGAGAAGTTTTATCGGGAAATTGGCGATGTTGATTGGGAAGATATGACCGATAATGATGTGTTTGAAGAGGCGGAGTCTGCGTTGGCTGATTTAGGATTTTAGTGCTAATGGAATTCGCTATATAGCAACTGCCACAACGGTTAGGACATTCTCAACCAAACCATTTCTAGTATTGCATTTTCCTCCTGCCTCCTGCTATACAAGCAAATTCCGCCTAAGCCTAAAGCAGGCTTCGCCCCTAGAAAATGGGAAAGCTAAGGCAATACTCTAATTCCCCCTCGACAAACCAACTCACCCGGATTTAGAATTAATTCTTCAAGGTCAACTTCTGACCCTAAATCCAATTTAAAACTATCTAAATTTCTCCTATTTAATCCCTGGGAAATCTCCACTTCTGGTTGTTCAAATAGTAACTCGCGACCACTTGCCAAACCCAAACCAGTCCGCAGTAAAAAAGCAATTAGTTGACCATTCTTTAACAAAATTCCTGCCTTTAAAATTAGCTTTCCCGCCTCAATTTTAATCTGGGGATTTTGCAAATTTAATCCCTGCTGAAGATCGCCCACCTCTACCGGCAAAAGCGGCAACAAAAAATCACTCAAAGCCTTAGCGAGTAAAGGTGCTGAAAGTGAAGTATTCAAATCAGCTTCATTTAACCTGGCAATACCGACAACCGGGATCGGTTCTAACAACCGTAGCGGTTTACCTTTAATCACTTGACCTAAATTGATGCGGATACCAGTACCGACAAGGGAAATATCAGTCAAGTGCAATCCTTGATATACAGCACCTTTAGCCGCGATCGCCACTTTCGGAACCGTACCGCCCAAAATTTGGCGATCGCTACCCGAAATCTCCACAGATAATTCCTTTACCTGAGAAACCTGCGATCTCAACAGCAATTGCACGGCTGGAGACAATACCGCACTGACAATTCTGCTACCTTTACCCCCTAGAGATTCCTCAGACAATAAAGCGCGTAGGCGCAGCCAGCCGGAGGCATCGCCATTCCCCAATTCATTAACCTCACCAGCACCATCACCCGATTGGGGAGAATCAAAACCCATAGCCATAGCCAACTTCAGAACTTATACCAATTTAATGTGAAGTTGCACTTTATTAAACCCCTACTTTTCTCGTCCCTAACTCTAGTCAAAGGGGTTTCCAGAGTTATTTCTTATGATACATTGATGTAATGAGGGGTCTAACCCCTCAGCCATTGACCGATCTAAAAGTAAATTGTCAGGCTCGGACTGGCGCTACCTGCGGCCGAAACTGCCAAGGATAGCCTCAGCGCCTTCCCAGACAAGTCTCACAAGACTCAGATCGAGGGCATCTCCCACCACCAGCACAACCATAAACCCTCAACTCAGCAGCGCGATCGAAAACAGAAACATCCAGACAGCAACTATTCCTGTAATATTTGTACATAGTCATCTAAATCATGCAAAGATTTAGCTTGTCCTTTATTGATTCGATAACTCCCCCAAGCCGTCCGCTGTATGGATGAAAGGCTGCAAAAAATACTCGCCCAGTGGGGCATTGCCTCTCGCCGCCAAGCAGAAGAGATGATTCTCGCTGGACGAGTGCGAGTTAATGGCAATAGTGTCCAGCTAGGACAAAAAGCTAATCCTGTGAGCGATCGCATAGAAGTTGACGGAGTGCGCGTCAAATCAGAGCGCCGACCCCAGCCGGTCTATTTGTTACTCAACAAACCAGCCGGAGTCGTTTCAACTTGCTCCGATCCCGCACAGCGCACCACAGTCCTAGATCTGTTACCGCCCAAACTGCGTGCCGGTTGCGGCATTCACCCAGTAGGGCGCTTAGATGTAGAATCCACAGGAGCTCTGCTGCTCACCAACGACGGTAATCTCACCTTCGCTTTGACCCATCCCCGCCATTGCGTCCCCAAAACTTATCAAGTTTGGGTAGAAGGCGATCCCCCAAAATCGGTATTGCAAACGTGGAGTCAGGGCGTTCTCCTATCACGCAGAATGACATTGCCAGCTCAAGTTAGAGTGCAAGAGCGTAACGGTTCCCAGACACTTTTGGAAGTAATTCTTTACGAGGGGAGAAATCGACAGGTGCGCCGAGTCGCTGAACAGTTGGGATACCCAGTGATTCATCTGCACCGCACGGCAATCGGCCCAATTCTATTGCAGCCGCCAGGAGAGCCGGAATTGCCGGCAGGACACTACCGACCTCTACTCGATTCTGAAATTACTTTTTTGTGGAACCGAGTCAACCTAACATCAGTAAATGTGCCAGTAGATGTCAAGGAGCACAGCATATGACGAAGAATTTATTTTTTTTACTCTTCAAAAAAACTAAGAAGAACCTAGAGTCAGCCAATACCGAACAGGCCCAAAGCCTTGCAGAAATTGGCGCTCAACTCCGCCAATTCCGAGAACAGCACTCAATCTCCTTAGAACGAGTGTCGGTAGTAACGATGATTCGATCGCGCCTGCTGCAAGCTATTGAGGAAGGGGAACTCGACGAACTGCCCGAACCCGTCTACACCCAAGGCTTGATCAAGCGCTACGCGGAGGCAATGGGTTTAGATGGCGAACAGTTTGCCAACTTTTGCCCTGCAACACCGATACTGGAACCTCCAAAAACCTCTTGGCGAGATTTGCCCCTAGCTCAACTGCGACCGATACACCTGTACCTGCTTTATCTATTTGTGATTGTCGCGTCTGTGAACGGTCTATCTCAAGCGATCGGTCGTTCTGATACAGCGGATACAGCCGAAACAGGGGTGACGGCATCGAAACCCCCAGCTAAGGCTTCAATTCCCAGCAAAAGCGTTACCAAGCAGCCTGGAAATCAAGGCACTTTAGTGGCCGATCGGGCTAATCTTCCGACTCCTCCGGTAAAGCAGCCTTCTTTCCCTGATGCTGCTGTGCGGGATGACTATGCCTCGTCGCCGCAGCCATTGGTAACGAGTGCTTCCAACCAACCAACTCCCTCGATCTCGGCAGAAGTAACCAATGCTTCCAACCAGCCAACTCCCTCGATCTCGGCAAGAGTAACCAATGCTTCAGGCCAAGGATCGCCTTCTGTGTCGGTAAAGGCAACTAACGCTGTAGTTCAACCAGCAGCAAATCAGCAAGTGACTATTAGCGTCACTGTCAAGGAGGAAACTTGGGTATTGATTGAGGTTGATGGCAAAACTGAGTTTGAGGGTAATTTACCTGTGGGGACTCAGCGGACTTGGCAAGCGAAAGAGCAACTGTTTTTCAGGGCTGGCAACGCTGGCGGGGTACTGTTGGCTGTGAATAACGGCGAGGCCAAGCAACTAGGACAGCCGGGGGCTATAGAAGAAGTGGTCTTAAAAGCTAATGAGTCCCCGGCGGCGACAGAAAAGAGGAAAGATCAAGGGTGAACCTGGTTTTTATTGAGGGAAAAAAGCTTGCTGTATAAGCATTCTTTCTTCTCTCCTAGATAACTAAATCTTTCTTCCTTCTTCCTTCTTCTGGGGTTTTCATTCTTTGATGGGCGCTCGGCCGTAGAGATTGGTGAGGGAATTAAGGCGATCGCCTATTTCCTGATTCAAAGCCCCAGACCGATACCGCCAGCCCCAGTTCCCCTCTTCTTTGCCCGGAAAATTCATCCGAGCAATATTTCCTAAACCTAAAATATCCTGAACGGGAAGGATCGCTATATCCGCAATCGAACTCAAGGCCAACCGGATCAAAGACCAGTGGATTCCTTGAGGATCGACGCAGCCTAAATAACCCAAGAAGAAATCTCTTTCGTAGGGTTGGAGTTGTTCAAACCAGCCGATAGTTGTGTCATTATCGTGAGTGCCGGTGTAAACTACACAGTTGCGGACATAATTAAAAGGTAAAAAAGCATTATCGCGAGCGCCACCAAAAGCGAATTGCAAAATCTTCATCCCTGGAAACTCAAATTTATCCCGTAGCGCTTCTACTTCTGGGGTAATTACGCCTAAATCTTCGGCAATAATTGGCAAGCTGCCAAATTTCTCTTGAATTACGTCAAACAATGCCGTTCCGGGTGCTTTAATCCAAGTACCGTTCATAGCAGTTTTTTCACCTTGGGGAACTGCCCAGTAAGCATCAAAACCTCGGAAATGATCGATCCGAGTTACGTCTACGCAATCGAAAATACTCTGGAAACGCTGCACCCACCAATGAAAATTATCTGCTTGTAGTTGCTCCCAATTATAGACTGGATTGCCCCATAATTGACCTGTGGCGCTGAAGTAATCGGGGGGAACTCCGGCCATTAAAGCTGGAAGACGAGATTCTTCTTCTAAGCAAAATGTTTCAGGATGAGACCAAACATCAGCGCTATCATGAGATACATAAATGGGAATATCACCAATTATTTTAATGCCCCGCAGGTTTGCATAGCGCTTTAATTCTGTCCACTGACGGAAAAACTCGAATTGGAGGTATTTGTGGTGAAAAATTTCCGCAGTTAGCTTTGTCCGCCACAGTTCTAAAGTCTCTGGTTGACGTTTAGCAATTGCTGGTTCCCAAGTATGCCAACTCGTACCTTGAAAGGTATCTTTTAAGGCCATAAATAAGGCGTAATCTTCTAGCCAGTGAGCCTTGCTTTCGCAAAAACCCGCAAATTCAGTTTGCTGCATAGAAGTGGCTTGAACCTTGAAGTTTTCGCCAGCTTTTTGTAGGAGGGGAAGTTTAGTTTGAATGGCGCGATCGAAGTCTACAGTATCAAGAGGAAATCCTGGTAGCTGTGCGAAGTCTTCGTCTGTTAACAAACCCTCATCTCGCAAGCGATCGGGGCTAATTAAAAATGGATTTCCCGCCATTGCTGAATAGCACATATAGGGGGAATTGCCATATCCCGTTGGGCCGAGGGGCAATAATTGCCAGTATTGTTGATTGTTGTCTGCTAAAAAGTCAATGAAGCGATACGCTTCTAATCCCATATCTCCAATCCCGAATCGACTCGGAAAGGATGTGGGATGGAGTAAAAGACCGCTCGATCTGCGAAAAGGCATAAGCAACCTAAAATATAGAGTATAGAGTTGGGTATTTTGTAGAGAGTGCTTGACACTTTTACCTACAAATGGTATTTCTGATCCTAGTGTTTACGGTTGTGTTTCAGTGCCGGATTAGGCTAAGAACAGTTTTTTATTATCGCATATTTTACTTACTTGAATTTGTGGTAAGGGCGCTCGTCATTTAAGTTTAATTTTGACGAGAGAGTAGAGAAGGCCGAACCCAACAAAATAGTTATATTGTCCAATCTTCAAATCTCAAAGCAGGAACGCGCTCAAAATCTTGTCGATTGCGAGTTACTAAAACCCCAGATCGGGAAATCACACAAGCAGCAATTCGTAAATCTTGCGTACCTATGCGGACTTTTTGGCGAACTAATTCGGTATAGCAATTGTAAGCTTCCTGGTCGAAATCGAGCAAATTGACAGTTTTGAAATAATTTAATGTAGCTCTCAATCTTGCATAGGCTGATAATATTGCATCTGCTGATTTAGCCCTTCTAATCTGATTAAGCCGCCCATAAAATTGTTCTTCTACTGTAATAACAGTAACAGCAATTTCTTCAGACTTGACTGCACTAATCCGACTACTAACTATTGGATGATTTTGTTGAAAAAGCGAAACATGATCAGTATCGAGTACCCACAAACTCATTTTGTCTCTTCCTCAGCATCGATTTGACGGTAATAAGCTTCCATTTGCTCATCTCGTTCGCGACGTAAAGCTGCTATATCAGCTTGCATCTCATCGAAGTAGGGATCGTCTTTGAACATTCCCGCAAACTTCATCCAAGGATGCTCTGGTTTTGGGCGATCTATTTCTAGAGAAACTATTTCTACTTTGTCTAAGCGCTCTGTTACAATCTGGCGTAAACTGGTCAAAGCTTCTTCGCGGGTAGAACCAAAAGCTTGACACTCTGGCCAGCCCAATACTGTCGCTCTATATCCTTCATTTTCTTGCTTTTCAAGCATAACCGGGTAAGTTAGCTTAGTCGATTTTTCCGATGTTGATTTTTCCGATGGGGCAGTAACATTGGTAGTCATAAAATTACCTCTCTACAACTCTTTCATAAATTATAACTTCCTAGTATTATAAAATTAGTATAATTTTTACCCAAATCTGTGACGTACCGCAATCCTACTCCTACAGTTGACATTATTATCGAATTAATCGATCGCCCCGCGAGACCGATTATACTAATCGAACGATGCAATCCTCCCTACGGTTGGGCTATTCCTGGTGGCTTTGTCGATTATGGCGAAACCGTAGAAACGGCTGCCAAGCGTGAAGCTCAAGAAGAAGTAGGATTAGAGGTAGAATTAATTGAGCAATTCTACGTTTATTCTGACCCCAATCGTGACCCTCGCCAACATACTCTTAGCATTGTATTTTTGGCCGGAGCAACAGGTGAACCCCAGGCTGCTGATGATGCTAAAAATCTAGAACTTTTTGAACCTTGGCGATTTCCAACTCAACTTTGTTTTGACCACGATCGCATTCTGCGAGATTATTGGCGTTACCGTCATTATGGAATACGACCGAGTTTGTAATTGCTAATGGCTAATGGCTAATTGCTAATAGCTAATTGCTAATAGCTAATTGCTACATCTTCCCCCTCTCCCAGTCTTCCTTCTTCCTTCTTCCTTCAAGAATATGGCAATTTTAACAGTTTTAGGTGCGGGTGCTTGGGGTTCCGCAGTGGCAACTCTAGCTAGTAATAATGGCCATCAAGTTAATTTGTGGTCGCGTAGCAGTTCTTTAAACCTAGACTCAATTTTAATTGAAACAGATGTGATTGTTTCAGCAGTTTCTATGAAGGGAGTTGTGGAAACAGTCGAGCGAATTAAAACGACAAAGTTAAATACTAATGCTATCATAATTACGGCTACTAAAGGTTTAGACCCCGTTACTACTCGCACTCCTTCTCGCATTTGGCATGATGCTTTTCCCGAACGTTCTATTGTTGTACTTTCGGGGCCGAATCTGTCTCAAGAAATTGTCCAGGGTTTGCCTACTGCGACCGTTGCTGCTAGTATCGATTTAGCGGCGGCGAAACGGGTACAAGATATTTTCAGTTCCGATATTTTTCGGGTTTATATTAATAGCGATCCTCTGGGTACTGAGTTGGGGGGAACTTTAAAAAATGTGTTTGCGATCGCGGCTGGTGTCTGTGATGGTTTGCATTTGGGAACTAATGCTAAATCTGCTCTTCTTACCCGCGCTTTACCAGAAATAATTCGCGTAGGTGTGCGTTTGGGAGCTCAAGTTGAAACCTTTTATGGGTTATCTGGTTTGGGAGATTTACTTGCGACTTGTAATAGTGCTTTATCGCGCAATTATAGGGTTGGTTATGGGCTCGCTCAAGGCAAATCTTTAGAGCAGGTTTTGGAAGAGTTACAGAGCACTGCTGAAGGGGTAAATACTACTAATGTATTGATCGATCTGGCTAAAAAGCAGGGTATTGAAGTGCCTGTTTCTACTCAAGTTTATCGTTTAATTAATGGTATAATTACGCCTGAGCAAGCTGTCGCAGCATTGATGGAAAGAACTGTGAAGCCAGAGACTAATGTCCCAAATAATCTAAATAGTTAAGGTAATTTTAAATAGTAGAGGCGGATTTATCCACCTCTACTTCAAATGATAAATTACATTTTGCCTTTCTGCATCACTTCTTGAAGGTGTTGGCGGATCTCCTGTGCTTGATCCATGTCTGTCTGCTTCAATTTTTGGAACAGTTCTGCACAGGGGTTAGAGCCAGTTTCCTGAGCGTCGTTTATGTAAGTTTCGTAGGCTTTAATTGCTTCAGATTTGTTTTGCAAGACTGTCAGCAAATCGTACTCAAGGTTACTAATGACTGAATTTCCGTTGCTAGCCATAAATTTACCCTCCACTAGGATTTATCAAAAATTTTGACCGATCCTGGAAGGGCATTTCATCTGCCTAAAAGGGTAGATAATCTTTACTTACCACTGTAATAAAAGGCAATTTCTTTGTCTTTAAGGGGAGCAAAGTTTGCATCAGCAAGCATTTGATTGAGCTCTGCTTGGGGGATGTGCTTAGCGCCTATTCGCACGATGCGCGATCGCATTGTATTTGAGACACCGCTGCGCTGTCTTCCGGCTTCTAAACCCATGACTTTGTTATATAGTTCTAGTTTAGCTGTAGGGATGGGAGTACCGTCAAAATCCAGACCCGATGCGATCGCTACGTCAATAGCATCAGCACCAGTTGTTGTTTTATCTGTTGAGTTTGTTTCGCTAGACATTGGAGAATACAATCAAAAATTTACCACTCAAGCATTTTATCACTATCGGAGTTCGGGATCGCTGTTCGGTATGTAGATATAATTAAACATAATGATGAATAATTCTGATAGTAAGGAAATCGATCTTACTACAATCCTGCTGTTAGGTTTCGCTGCACTCGCGCCTCAACCTACATTCTACTTTACCGCCAAGATGGCGGCGTTACGTAAAGTGTGCGTAAGTCCTCTATAAATTTCAATTTATAGGCGGAAAAAATTGATTAACAAGTTTTAGATCCACATTCCCACCGCTGACAATTACGCCAACCCGCAAACCTTCAGCTTTAACAATATTTTCTAACAAAGCTGCTGCTGCTAAAGTGCCTGTAGGTTCGACCACAAGTTTCATTCGTTCCCACATAAAAAACATTGTTTTGCGAATAGCATCTTCGGAAACTGTTACGATGTCGTCAACATAATGAAGGATTAAAGGAAATGTTAATTTACCTAAAAAAGGAGTCCGCGCACCATCAGCAATAGTATCAGGATTATCAACAGTTTGTAGCGTTTTGGTGCGGAACGATCGCGCCGCATCATCTGCTTGTTCCGGTTCCACGCCAATGACTCGACATTGAGGCGATCGCGCCTTAGTGGCGATCGCGCACCCGGAAAGCAAACCTCCGCCGCCGCAACATACCAGTAATAGGTCTAATTCCCCAACTTCTTCTATGAGTTCTAACGCCGTTGTACCCTGGCCAGCGATGACGTGGGGGTGATCGTAGGGAGGGATAATTGTAGAGCCGCGATCGCTAGCTATTTGTTGGCAAAGTTCCTCTCTTGAAGTCTGCGATCGCTCATAAAAAATAATCTCGGCCCCATAGCCGCGAGTTGCCTCTTGCTTGACGATGGGAGCATCGGCAGGCATGATAATAGTTGTGCTAATTCCGAGTAATTGTCCCGCTAGTGCGATCGCCTGTGCGTGGTTTCCCGAAGAGAAAGTTAGAACTCCTTGCTGTTTTTGTTCTACTGATAGTTGAGATAGAGCATTGTACGCGCCGCGAAACTTAAATGAACCTGTGCGCTGGAAGTTTTCGCACTTAAAAAATACTTGAGAATTTGCGATCTTATTAAAAGTATGGGAAGTGAATACAGGCGTTCTATTTACCTGACCATTTAGGCGTGTTGCCGCAGACTCAATATCGGCAATACTTACGGGTAAGGCAATAGAATTAGAGAAGTTATCAATCATTTTTTAACCTCAGTAGTCTAAATTAAACGTAGGGTGGGCGATCGCCGCAAAAAGCCTTTAAATCATAGCAGAATATGGTTTTTGGCGAGCGCCCACCTTACAAATTATAGCGTTTATTTATGTCCACTTACTTATCAATAATTTAATGTTTTTTTAAGCGAGTATTGATTTCCAGCAACAAAGTTTATGTTATTGATTTTCTGCGGGAAGTTCTACATCTTCATAGACGAGAGAAATAGGAAAGCGGAAGTCAATGCTAGTTAAGCAAACTTCTGGTTCAGTTCCTTCTGAGGTAGTTTCATCAATTTGGTAGTGGGTGAGTTCCCATTTATTTTGATCGTTGAGGCGGTAGCACTCAATGCTAATTTCTTGAGCGTCGATCAGGACATATTCTCTCAATGTATTGATGCGGCGGTAATTGGTGAATTTCTTACCTCTATCAAATCCTTCTGTACTAGGGGAGAGGACTTCAACAATTAGACAAGGATATTGGATAAATTCGATAGCGCGTCTGTCTCTTTCATCGCAAGTTACCATAACATCGGGGTAGTGAAAAGGGCCATTTTCAGATATCCTAACTTTGGCATCTGCCATCAAAGCTTTAAACCCTTTCCGACCTAAATAATTTTTCAAAGCTGTTGCTAAATTAACAGCAATATCGTTGTGTGGAATAGTCCCGCCTGTCATGGCGAAGGCTTCACCGTTGACATATTCATATTTAATCGGTTGTTGTTCTTCCCATTCTAGATATTCTTGGGGAGTCATGTAACGGAATTCTGGGTTAGCAATCATTTCAGGTGTCTGTTATTAGTTATTAAGGATAATTTTATCATGCTTGAAGCTTTGGGTCTTTACCAATTATACAGATTTAGACCAGATTTAGACCGGATTTAGACCGGATTTAGACCGGATTTAGACCGGATTTAGACCCGGCGGTTGAAACCGCGTCTACACAAACAAAACCCGCCTGCGCGGGTTGAAATTAATTGTATTTACCCGGCGGTTGAAACCGCGCCTACACAGACAAAACCCGCCTTCGCGGGTTGAAATTATCTTTGAGTCCGCGTAGGCGGACTTCGTTTGTGTAGCCGCGAATTCTATTCGCCAGGCCCGATCAAATATGATGCAAGATATCAGTATAAATAAATTTGCGCTCGGTTAGACATTAGGTGGTAGACTGAGTTAAGAGGGTTGAGAATGGGGGTAACTATGGACGCTGAGGAACTGCTAGAAAGATTTGCAGATGGACATCGGGATTTTGACAAACAAAATCTCAGTGGGGTAGACCTTAAAGGTGCAGACCTGAGTGAAATAAACCTAACAAACACAGATTTGAGTGGAGCCGACTTAAGTGAGGTAAACCTAGCTCATGCTAACCTTTTTGGGGTCAACTTCAGTAGGGCATCCCTAACAAATGCAGATTTAAGTAAGGCAAGGTGTGATTCAGCAAATCTAAGCTTGGCAGACTTCAGTAGTACAGATTTAAATGGGGCAAACCTAAGTAATTCTAATTTCAGTAATGCCAACTTGGACAAAGCAAAGCTGAGCGGTACAAACCTCAAATCTGCCAACCTAAGTCGAGCCTCTTTCCTTGATGCAGACTTAAGTAGAGCAAACTTGAGTAATGCAAATCTGACTGGGGCTAATTTGACTGGAGCAGATTTAACGGCGACTAACCTAACTGGCGTAAAACTCCAAGATGCAAAACTGCAACGAGCAAAACTCCGGGCAGTCAATTTGCATAAATTTGACTTGTCAGGTATTAATATGTCTGATGTCGATTTGAGTATAGCAGACTTGGGAGAAGCTAACCTCAAAAAAACTTGTCTGCGAGGGGCAAATTTAGAAAGAGCCAATCTGCAAGGGGCAAATTTAATGAGGGCAAATTTAAGTGGAGCTAATCTGAAAAGAGCAGATTTGACTGACGCAAAAACTTATGGACTGAGCATCAAGGATGCCGATCTCACAGGTGCAATAATGCCCGATGGAGAAATTTATAACCCAGAAACCTCTAACCAAAAATCAGAAAATTCAATAACTATGACACGCAAAATTATCTGTACCGAAAACGCACCCAAACCAGTAGGCCCCTACAATCAAGCGATCGCAGCTAGCGGTACAATGATCTTCGTAGCCGGTCAAATTGCGATCGACATCCGCATTAACCAAGTCGTCTACACCGAAGACATAAACAAACAAACAGAACAAGTCATGGCAAATATTGAAGCCATCCTCACAGAAGCCGGTGCTACTTGGTTAGATGTCGTCAAAACCACCATTTATCTCAAAGACATGAACGATTTTGCCGCTGTTAATGCCATCTATGGCAAATATTTTGATAGCACAACAGCACCCGCACGGGCCTGCGTCGAAGTTTCTCGCTTACCAAAAGATGTCTTAGTCGAGATAGATTGCATTGCCGTAATTTAATCAAATTCGACAATTAAAACTGCTTCATCGCCCGTTCAATACTTCGCTTATCATCCCGTTCCTTAATACTATCCCGCTTATCGTGTAGCTTCTTCCCTTTCCCCAAAGCAATATCAAGTTTCACCCAGCCGCTCTTGAAATACATCTTCAACGGTACCAAAGTCAAGCCCTGTTGCTCCACCTTACCTAGCAACTTGCGGATTTCCTGTTTGTGCATCAACAGTTTGCGGGTGCGGCGGGGATCGTGGTTAAAATAATCGCTAGCCTTTCCCCAAGGCGAAATGTGGGCATTAATCAGCCAGACTTCGCCATTGCGAACTAAGGCATAGCCGTCACGCAAATTGACTTTGCCTTCCCGAATCGATTTGACTTCGGTGCCCTTCAGCTCAATTCCAACCTGGTAAGTCTCTAATATTTCATAGAGAAAGCGGGCTTGGCGGTTGTCGCTGATTATTTTGTAGCCTTCGCTCTTCTTTTCACTCTTTTCACTCATTAATCTAATTTAGCGTGTCGGCCTGTAGTCAGGGAAGTATTTCCTCAAAATTGTTGCCCTTTAGTTTTAAAGTGTTATCAGGACAGAATTGATTAAGACTAGCGCATGGCAACTATCTGGGAACTCGATTATTACAGCCGTCCGATTGTGGACGACCAACAGAAAAAACTCTGGGAAGTCTTGATTTGCGAGAGTCCCCTAAATGTAGGCGACAAGTCAGAGTCATTGTTTCGCTACTCCCAGTTTTGTCCAAGTTCTACCGTGAACTCCTTATGGCTGGCGGCGGCTATCAAAGAAGCGATCGCATCCTCCCCTTCCCCTCCTGAAAAAATCCGCTTTTTTCGCCGCCAGATGACCAACATGATTGTCAAAGCTTGCGAAGAGTTGCACATTCCCACCGCCCCCAGCCGCCGTACCTATGCCCTACAACAGTGGCTGCGAGAACGGATGGAGGATGTCTATCCCACTCACCCTGGCTTTCAATCTGGCTTAACTCCTTCTGTGCAATATAGCTCTGAGATCCCGCAAGCTCTACCAGAGGCTCTCCTTGGCGAGAAATGGAGTTTTGTGACTCTACCAGTTGAGGCTTTTGAGGAAATGTCCGAGTGGGAGATTGAGTTTGGGGAAGCTTTTGGGCTAGAGGCCTTTGGGCTAAAGCCTCAGACACCAATTCCGGGACTGATTATTTTCTCGTCGAGGGCCACAGCATTAGCCGCGTGGATGTCGGGTTTGGAATTAGCTTTTGTGACCTTTGATGGCGGCCCTCCTGCAAGGTTAGTGTTAGAGACGGGAGCTAGCGATCGCTGGATTTTAGCTAATCTCAGAGATTTAAGTATTGTCGCCGAAGTCAAAGGCTTTGAATCAGCCAAGGTTGCAGCCAATCAAGTACATTTTTTAGCTATCCAGTCCCATCCTGAAGCTGAGTCTTTCGCCGGATTTTGGCTACTACAAGAATTTAATCTTTAGGAAAGGAAGTAAGTAATAGATTGCATAGATGTTAACAGTTAACCGTTAACCGTTAACAGTTAACCGTTAACAGTTAACAGTTAACCGTTAACACCTAACAACTAACAACTAACAAATAACAATTAGCAATGAGCAACGACCAATCAGCAGAACAACTGCTAGAGTTAGCAGCTAAAGCTGGGGCACAAGCCGCCGAGGTATTTCAGTCGCGATCGCATTCGCGACCAGTGTTTTTTGAAGCGAATCGGCTCAAACAACTCGAAAGTATCGAATCAGAAGGAACTGGGTTGCGGCTATGGCGAGATGGTCGTCCGGGTTTAGCAGTAGCCTATGGATCTGTAGAACCCCAAGCTTTGATCGATCGCGCGATCGCCCTTTCTGAGCTCGGTGTCCCGGAGACAATAGAATTAACAACAGGTTCGCAGACTTCCTACCCAGATTTAGGACAATCGGTAGCAGTAGAACAGTTAGTAACTTGGGGAAAAGATGCGATCGCCACCATTCGAGAATCCTACCCAGAAATCCTCTGTAGTGCTGAATTTGACTGCGAAGTGGAAAGCATTCGCTTACTCAATTCCTTCGGATTAGATAGCAGCTATACAGACACAACGTTAAGCGGCTATCTAGGTGCGGAATGGGTACGAGGAGAAGATTTCTTGAACGTCTCCGATGGCGAAACCCAGCGAGAAAACCTCGATCCGGCAGATTTAACCAAGCGGATATTACAGCGTTTAAACTGGGCAAAAGAAAATGTCGCCCCTCCCACAGGAAGAGTACCTGTTTTATTTACAGCCAAAGCAGCGGATCTCCTGTGGGGAACAGTTTCTGCGGCCCTCAACGGCAAACTCGTGCTCGAAGGGGCCTCACCTTGGAGCGATCGCCTCGGCGAGCCCGTAACCTCCCCCCTCCTCACCCTTTCCCAAGCACCCGATGCAGGGCCATATAGCTGTCCCTTTGACGACGAAGGAACACCTACCCGCCCGATTGTATTCATCCAAAAAGGAGTTTTGCAGCTCTTTTATGCCGATCGCACTACGGGGAAAATCTTAGGTAGCGGTACAACCGGTAACGGCTTCCGCCCTGGTTTAGGGAGTTATCCAACTCCGGGCTTATTTAATGAGTTAATTCAACCAGGAAAACGGAGTTTAATTGATTTAATTGCCCAACTAGATGACGGATTGATCGTCGATCAAATGCTAGGGGGAAGTGCTGGGATTTCTGGCGAGTTTTCTATTAATGTCGAACTTGGCTACAGAGTAAAAAATGGTCAAATAATTGGCAGAGTTAAAGATACAATGGTTGCGGGAAATGTTTACACAGCCCTTAAGCAACTTGTAGAATTAGGAAGCGATGCGGAGTGGAACGGTTCTTGTTACACCCCTTCTGTAATTGTAGAGGGATTGTCAGTTACGGGTCGAAATTAGAAGAGGGGCTAGGGA
>NZ_JAQMUA010000291.1:0-3880 GCF_028330895.1 Kamptonema animale CS-326
ATCTCTATGGCCTTGAATATCTCCGTACTTGGGATTTTGGGAGATACTAATGAAAATTCTTTGAGATGCACCTTACTTGCTCTCCATTTTTGGACACCATACCTAATTTACCACTATTTAAGCCTTAACTGAACCGTATTGGTCTATATCGCACAAAATCAAAGATAGCCGTATGGGTTCAACTATTAACCGCTGCCACTCTTGGGTAAGAACTTCGTCAAATCGGCGGCGATTAGCTATTTTTGTCAGGCCGTCCAAGGAGGCTAAATTCTGTAACTCTTGGTTAGCTGCTTCTAACTGCTGGTAAAGTTGAGATTGCTCGATCGCGATCGCAATTTGAGTAGCCAATTGTTTGAGCAACTCCGTCTCCCAAGACTGCCATTGCCTAGTGTTGTTGCAATGGTGAGCAATTAGCAAACCCCATAAACTATTTTGATTTTGACTGCCTCTATTAACAACTGAAGAGGAGGAAGGTGAATTTTTAACTGTTTGGTCGCTTTGAATAATGGGCACTACTAAATTTGCTCTCACCTTACAGTTGCTTAATAAATTGACGTGACACTCGCTCAAACCAGCATTGTAAATATCCTCTATAGCTCGAATTCTACCTTTTTGGTACTGTCCTACATAGGTTTGTCCAAAACAAGGGTCATAGAGATTTGTATTCAAAATTGACATTGTTCCCTTACTCGCCGATTCTACCACAACATCACCGCTCCAGTCTGGTCGAAAACGGAAAATAATTACTCTATCAGTTTCGAGAAATTGCCTCACTTCTGCGGCCGCAGTATTGAGAACTGCATTTAAGTCCAAGGAAGAGCGAATGCGAGCTTGAATTTGTCCAACTAAGCGTTCTCGTTCCGCTTGCTGGCGGAGCGCAATTTGGGCGAGTTTGCTCTCCGTAATGTCTAAAACATACCCATCGCAATAAGCAATTCCCCCCCTACTATTGCGGGTAACTGAGGTGAAATCGTACACCCAGCGGATTAAACCATCTCCTTTAACAATTCGGTAATTTTGTTCAAAAGAAGTCGCTCCTGCTTCGCTATAACTTTGGAATTCCGCCACTACTCTCGCCAAGTCTTCCTGATGAATAATATTAGTATAAAACAATTTACCGCTGATAAAATCGCTAGCTTCATAGCCGAATTGCACGACATTTGGAGAGACGTATTCCACTTGCCAATTTTCTTGGGGTTGCCAGCGAAAAATTGTAACTGGGCCAGTTGTAAACAGGTTTCGCTCTCGCTCCAAAGCTTCTTCTGCAAGTTTGCTCTTCTTATACTTTTGCCTGAGAATTTCCCTGTCAGTTTCTAATCGTTCTTTTGGGTAATTTTCAAGACTTTTGGAAATAAATCCTGCGAGGCTTGCTGCAAAATGTTCGTCTTGTGCTGTCCAATAGCGGGGAGTAACTGCCTGTTCTAAACAGAGAATTCCCACCATTTCTTCAGCTAGTAAAATCGGTACATTCAGTAGGGAAGTAATTCCCGATTCTGCAAAGTAAGAAAGGGAAAGCTCTTGAGTTCTGGGGTCAGTTTGTGCTTGGGCAATTGCGATGGTATTTTTTGAATTTAAAGCTTGAAAATAAGCGGGAAAATTTACCGCTGCTAGCATTTCTTTAGCAGAATGCTGCCTTGTACTTTCCTCGTAAAGATCGATACAGCCGAGTTGCGATTTGTCGCTGCTATATAGCCAGACACTAGCACGTTCTACTTCTAGAGTATTGACTGCGGCTTCTGTGATTTCTCCTAGAAACTCGCTACCATTGTGACACTCTAAAGTTTTACTACTTGCTAGTTGTGAAATTGCCTGAGTATATTTGCTAAATATTTTTTCTGAGCTTGTTTCCACATTAGTAATTGGCACAGATAGGATTTCACAAATTAGTAGAATTAAGGGTAATTGGCAATTACCAGTTACCAATGCTCTCTCTGTGGCGATTTCTTCCCCAGTTAGGCGCGGCAAGGCGTGTAAGATCGATTTTACGGTCAGAATGCTACCATCTTTGCAAGTTATACGCGCTTCTCTTAAGGCAGAGGTTGGAGATGAAAGGCTATTTGTCTGCTGCGCGAAAGCGAAAAACTGCTCTTCTAAGCAATCGCGACATTCTGAGTTAAAAATGCTAAAAATTGGTTGGGAATTCAACTCCAGTTGACTATAGCCGAGGCGGTTTGCGCCGAACTGATTGACGGAAAAAACAATACCCCTAGCATCGATAACAAAGTAGATGCAGGGAAGATTTTCCCACAGCATTCGATACCACTCCCGTTCAGGCATTCCTTCTGTGGAAAATTCTCGCATCTGGGGAACGCTGGTACAGTCATCGGAAGAGTGGAGATTCTCTCTTTCTGGGTCGCTTGAGTGGGATTTTCTGATCGACACTTTTGGCTTAAATCGTTGTTGATCAACTGTATCTATGTAGTCAGATTTAGCTTTTGCTTGAAACTAAACTAATGCTTTTGGTTCCAAAAAGCTGCAAATTGTAACAAATTTATAACCTCTTCATTTTCAGTGTTAAGGAGTCTGGTGCATCGTTTGTCTGGAAGCTCGGCTGTTTGCGATCGCATCACTCGGAGCCATAAGCTCTTCATTAAATGCTAATCGATCTCTTTTTTCCAGTATCCTCCACAATGGAAGAAATCGGTACTACAGGATTTTCTACAATACATGATACTACTTAAATACTTAGTTTTGGGGCTGACCTACTTGGGGTTGGGTTTGGGATACTTGCCAGGACTGCGAATGAACCGTGCTGCGATCGCGATCGCAGGTTCGGGTTTGGTTGTGGCTTTGGGAATTCTTAACCTTAACTCAGCTTGGGAGGCAATTGATGCGGGAACTATTGTTTTCCTATTAGGGATGATGGTTGTTAATTCAGCTTTGGGAGCCTCTGGTTTTTTTCAATTAGCTCTAGTTTTTTTGACTTGCTTCGGTAAGAGTCCCTTGGGAATTTTGGTGGCTATCACCTTTGGCAGCGGCATTTTATCAGCATTTTTCCTTAACGATACAACCGCTATTTTATTAACGCCTTTAACATTGACTTTGACTCGCTCTTTGTCTGTGAATCCATTACCTTATTTATTAGCTTTAGCGGGAGGTACTAATTTGGGTTCCGTCGCGACTATCAGTGGGAATCCACAAAATATTCTGATTGGTTCTTTTTCGGGAATCGGCTATTTAGAATTTGCGCGATCGCTCGCACCTGTTGCTTTAATTTGTCTCTTGGTTCAGGTGGGTTGGCTGTGGTGGCTTTATCCAGAAGTACGTTCTTTGAAACCTTTTCCCGCTTATCCCTTAGTTCGCTATCGTCTTTTTAAACCTTTATTATTTAAAAGTTTATGGGTGACTACGGGACTTTTAATCGCATTTTTGACGGGATATCCTTTACCAGATTCGGCTTTAATTGCTGCTAGTATCTTATTGATTACTCGTCGAGTCAATAGCGCTCGTATTTTGGGTAATATAGATTGGAACCTGTTAGTAATGTTTGCGGGATTGTTTGTAATTACTCAGGCTACCCAGGAACTAGGTATATTAAATAATTTGACGGGTTCGATCGAGCAGCCACCAAGTTTATTGGGAGTAACGGTAATTCTTTCTAATTTAATTTCTAATGTGCCGGCTGTGTTGGTTCTCCAGTCCCTTATTCCGAAAGGAGATACGCAAGCTTGGTTGCTATTGGCGGCTGCTTCTACCCTGGCGGGGAATTTAACTTTATTGGGTTCTGTGGCTAATTTGATTGTGGCCGAGGTGGGGAGTAAGCAAGGTTATCGGCTGAGTTTTCAGGAACATTTACGATTTGGCTTACCCTTGACTTTGGTCACTTTGGTCATTGCTTATTTTTGGATATATTGAATGTTTAATGAAGAGGGGCTAGGGG
>NZ_JAQMUA010000292.1:0-19040 GCF_028330895.1 Kamptonema animale CS-326
CCCTGCCACTGCCCCTAAACCTTGGCGGATGGTGACAATAAAAAATACTGCCAACACTATTAAGACAAGGACTCCAGGAATAATAGTCAATGTTTTGATATTATCAGGAGTGAAAAAAATTGCGATCCAAAAACCAGCGACTGCGGAAAAAAATCCCGATAGTGCGGATATAAGTAATGAGACTAAGACTAGAAAAATTGTCCAGCGGCGTTGCAGTCCAGCTTGAGCATGACTGAAATTTGCCCCTATGAGGTTAGTATCGGTAAAGTTTGTCCCTCGGATGTCGGCATAGCTGAAGTTTGCCCCCGCAAGGTCTTTTCTACCCTTAAAAGAGCGACCTCGGAGATTTTGACCAGAGAAGTCTTGAGGCATATTAATAGTGACTCGATCGCATCCATCCCGTCATGGTAATTATTTCTGTCATTGCGTAGGCAGATTTAGTTGAGAGCATCCCGATTTTGCCAATATAACCCAATTTGCTCTTATATCCGATCATAGGAAGTCGCAGATACATTAATATACAGCATATTCCAGTTTCATGAAGTGATGTGATTTTTCAAGAAGATAAATTCCCCCTTACATCAATTTCAACCTGTCACTAACTTCTCAATTCTCTCAAGTATCGCTATCAATGTTCGTCAACCTCTTCAGGAGTAGCGATCGCACAGGCAAGGGTGAAGCTATAGCAACCCCAAGGCTTAAAGAAGGTTTTCAATTGTTGAAACCATTGATTTTACTGCATTTTCCCTCTATCCTAGATAGAATAAAGCCTTCTTCCTTCTTCCCTCTTCCTTCTTCCCTCTTCCCTCTTCCTTCTTCCTTCTGATCGCGATCGCCCATCCCTATTTCGGCAACTGCCATTTTCCCCCTTTCCCCTCCAAAGCTTAAAACTCCCTAGCTTTTTGCCCCTGCTAGCCTCATTCTGTGCCACAATCAAGCATTAATAGGGCTGGGGGTATGACATGATTGGCCAACTTGTAGATAGACGTTACCGCATTATTAAAGTCATTGGCTCAAATAGCTTGGGGAAAACTTATCTGGCGGCGGATACTCGCCGGCCAGGTTATCCCCAATGTGTCGTCAGAGAGCTCCGAATTCCCGGTAAGACTGCGGAAACGCCCCAAATTATCAAAGTCATATTTCAAAGAAAAGCAGAAATCATCGAAAAACTGGGAAAAAATGACAAAATCCCGTCATTATTAGCTTATTTTGAAGAAAATCAAAATTTATATTTAGTTGAAGAACTGATTGTCGGAGAACCTCTAACTCGCGAACTAACAGCGGGTAAACCCTGGACGGAAGAACAAGCGATCGCTGTTTTGGAAGAAGTGTTAGAGATTTTAACCTTTGTACACGAGAACGGGGTCATCCACCGCAACATTCAACCCGACCATTTAATCCGCCGACAGTCTGATGGCAAGTTAGTTTTAATTGGTTTTCGGTTAGACAAAGAAATTAATCCCTTGTCTAATTCCGTACCACTACCCGAAACCTCTGTCTCTGTCACCTCCAACTCAAATGGCGATCGCCACGCCAAATTGTCTTCCTCCCTTACCAAGCAGGAAGAGGAGAGTTCTCAGACAGAAGAGGAAGAAAGCAGGGTTATCCTTACCAAGAAAGAGAAGAAAATTGCCGATACCAAGGGGGAACGACGGCGATCGGGTAATGAAGTTTCTATTTACACACCTAACGAACAGTCCCAAGGCAACCCGCATTTTAACACTGATATTTATAGTCTGGGGATGATTGCGATCCAAGGACTAATGGGATTGTCTGTAGAAGAATTGAAAAAGCGAAAATCCGAGGTTGACACCGATAAAATCCTCGATCGCGATCGCATCTCTTGCTCTGGGGCTCTAGCAGATATCCTCGATAAAACGATCTTACCTGTTAGCGATCGCTATCAATCTGCCGCCGAAGTCTTATCTGCCCTCAAAGAGATTATTTCGCCCTCTCCAGTTTCTCCTCCACCCCAAACAATGGCTAGTCCTGCTATGAGTCAACCAGTACAGAAGCAACCCCAGAAAAATATTTACTTCGTGCTAGCTGGTATCGCAGGCGCTTTAATCCTAGCCGCAATCATAATTTACTTCTGGCAGCGCCAAGCTCCCGCCAGAGCAAAAGAGTTTTACGAACGCGCCGTTCAAAAAGCAAAGCAAGGCGATAAAGCAGGTGCGATCGCAGATTACACCCAAGCAATAGGACTCAATTCTCGCGATGCAGAGGCTTATTACAAACGGGCCAATACTCACTACGATTTAGGAGCATACCAACAAGCAATTCAGGATTACACCCAAGCAATTCAAGTCGATCCTAACAATGTTAAAGCTTACTATAACAGAGGTCTAGCCTACACTGATATCGAAGATAGACGTAGCGCCGTTCAGGATTTTACCCAAGTAATTCGGATCAACCCCAACGATGCAGAGGCTTATTACCAACGAGCTTTAGGTTATTATGAATTGGGAGATTACAAAACTGCTATTGAAGATTACACCCAAGCAATTCGCCTCAATCCTAACGATGCTAAATCTTACAGTAACCGAGGCTTAGCTCGTTCAGCCGCTGGCGACAAACAAGGCGCAATGTCAGATTTTACCCAAGCAATTGAACTTAACCCCAAACAAGCCAGCGTTTACTACAGCCGAGGTCGAGCCAGATTTAATCTGGCAGATTACAAAGGAGCAATGGAAGATTACAGTCAAGCAATTGTATTAGACCCCAACCAAGCTGATGCCTATACCAACCGTTGCAGCGCTTATTTAAATCTGGCAACTTACGATAAAGCCATTGAAGATTGTACTCAGGCAATTGCCCTCGATCCCAAAAATGCTGAGGCTTACAATAATCGGTGCATTGCTCGTTTGAATTTAGGAGATTATCAGAAAGCCTCTGAAGATTGCAGCTTGACTATTGGGATTACTGGCAACAATCCTAAAGCTTTCAGCAATCGAGGTTTGGCTCGTTCTGCCATTGGAGATAAACAAGGAGCCATTGAAGATTTCTCTCAAGCAATTCGGCTTAATCCTAGCGACGCAGTTGCTTACAGCAATCGCGGGATTGTCTACTCGGAAATCAAAAATTATGGTTCTGCGATTGAAGATTTTGCTCAGTCAATCCGTCTGAGCCCTAATAATGCTACTGCTTATTATAGTCGGGGAATCATCCGCCGGGAACTGAAAGATCGCTTAGGAGCCAATGAAGATTTTCAGAAGGCTGCAACGCTATTTCTGGAGCAAGGTAGGGCCGATGCTTACAAAAATGCACAGGCACAAATTAGCCCATAATATTGTTAACGGTTAACGGTTAACTGTTAACTGATAACTGATAACTGTTAACCCATCAGTTAAATCTATTGCCGAATCCGTTGTCAAATTTGCAATCACCAATTACCAATTACCAATTACCAATCACCAATTAGCAATTAGCAATTAGCAATTAGCAATTAGCAATTAGCAATTAGCAATTACCCATTCCCCATTACCCATTATCCTTATTTATGAACATGATTGGTCAACTTTTGGATGGACGTTACCGCGTTGTTCAAATTCTTAGTTCAGGGGCTTTTGGACAGACTTATCTGGCGGCGGATACTCGTCGGCCCGGCCATCCTCAATGTGTGGTCAAGCAACTGCGACCTCCTAGCAATACTTCTACTATTCTTAAAACTGCTCAGCGCTTATTTAAACAAGAGGCAGAAATTTTAGAAAAGTTGGGAAAACACAATCAAATTCCATTTTTATTAGCTTACTTTGAAGAGGGAAATCAGTTTTACTTAGTTGAAGAATTTATTCCCGGTCATCCGTTAACAAAGGAAATTTTGCCCGGTCGCCCTTGGCCGGAAGAGCGAGTGTTGTCTCTGTTGGAAGAGATTTTAGAAATTTTGATTTTTGTTCACGATCAAGGTGTGATTCACCGAGATGTTAATCCCTCGAATTTAATTCGGCGTAAACCTGATAGTAAGTTAGTTTTAATTGACTTCGGATCTGTTAAAGAAGTTAGCACTCAAATTGCTAATTTTTCAGGAGAAATCCCCCGGACAATTGCGACTGGGACTCCTTCTTATATGCCGATTGAACAATTCCAAGGCAATCCTCAATTTAATAGCGATCTTTATGCAGTGGGGATGATGGCTATTCAAGCGATTACGGGTTTACCAGGTACAGATTTACCGAAATTGCAAGATCCTCATCCTTCTCATACAGGGGGTATGATTTGGCGAAATCGCGCTCAATGTTCTACAGCATTAGCGAATATTTTAGACAAAATGGTTCATCACCATTTCGGAAAGCGGTATCAGTCGGCGGCGGAGGTGTTGGCGGCGCTAAGAAAACTCAACAATCGCCCAGATGCTAGAGATGGGGAACAACAGGCTAGTTTTACTACAAAAATGGGGATGTCTGGCGGGCGATCGCTACCTCGTCTCGACTCTCGGCTATGGTTGGTGTTGTTAGGAATTGGGGGTGCGATCGCACTGGTGTGGCTGCTCATTTTTTTTAACCGTCCTAATCCGGTAAAAGCTAAGGAATATTTCGATCGCGGTGTGGAAAAATCACAGGTGGGAGATGCAGCGGGGGCGATCGCGGCTTTTAACAAGTCGATTCAGCTAAATCCACAGAGTGCTGAGGTTTTTTACAAGCGGGCAAATGCTAATTATGACTTGAAAAACTACGAGGGGGCGATCGCGGATTACACTCAAGCGATCGCTCTCGATCCGAACTATGTCAAGGCTTATTTTAACAGAGGCTTAACCCGTTTCGAGATTAAGGATCTGCGAGGGGCGATCGAAGACTATACTCAGCTCTTGAAACTCCAACCTAACGATCCTGATGCTTATTATGAGCGCGGACTTGCTTATTTTGGCTTACAAGATTATCCAGTTGCGATTAAGGATTTTACTCAGGTAATTCGGTTACAACCTAGTCTTGCTAAAGCTCACCATGCGCGGGGAATGGCACGAGCTGCTGGTGCTGATTTGCAAGGAGCTATGGGCGATTATACGGAAGCAATTCGTCTGGAACCTAGCAATGTTGACGCTTATTATAGTCGAGGGAGAGCTCGTTTTCATTTAGGTGATTATAAAGGTGCGTTGGCAGATTACTCTCAGGTAATTCGGATTGATTCTAAAAGCGTAGATGCTTATGCTAATCGATGCAGTACGCAGTTAAATTTAGGAGCGCATCAGGCAGCGATTGATGATTGCACTCAGGCGATCGCGCTCAATTCTCAAGATTCTGTTCCTTATAATAACCGCTGTATTGCTTATTTGAACTTGAAGGATTATCAGAAGGCAATTGATGATTGTTCTCAGGCGATCAAGGTGAATCCTAAAAATGACAGTGCTTACAGTAACCGAGGTTTAGCTCACTCTGCGGCGGGAGATCGGGAGGGCGCGGTTGCAGATTATACGGCGGCGATTGGGCTTAATCCTAATGATTATGAAGCTTATTCTAATCGAGCTAAGATGCACTACGATCTGAAGAATTATGATGGCGCTCTCGCGGATTACGTGCAGGCAATTCGCCTCAATCCTAATTTCGCGGCTGCTTATGTAGGTAGAGGAACTGTACGCAGTATTTTAGGAGATAAACCAGGGGCGATTAGTGATTTTGAAAAAGCTGGGAAACTCTATTTAGATCAAGGGCGATCGGGGGGTTATCGGGATGCACAGTTTCAGATCGATCGGCTTAAACAAGGGGGTGATGCTAAATAATACCTAATTGTCCAAAATTATGCAACAGTGGAGGCAGGTGGCAGAAGGCAGGTGGTCGCTCTTCTGAAGTTAACTCAACAATGCAGATTGTATCAATATATTTTTTACTGTTTAATCTCGACTTGGTTAGAGGTATTTCCTATTCGTGGCCTTAGACGAAAGTTCTGTGAATTAATCCAATTAATGGATAATTTTCCGACTCTCATTCTACCTTTTTCTGCTGCGAGTTTGGTGGTCGCCTAAGTTTTTATCTCCCGCTCAGTGACAAAAGAGGGATAACATAACCGGATGTGTCATAAAAAGCGAAAGGTGGGCATTTTGCCCACCCTAATTCTTACTTCCCTACTGTGAAATACTCATTCTTAGCATACACGCTAATAATGCAATCTCCCACTTCAAAAAACATCCCCTCTTGCTCATCTTTAGAGAATTGCAAATTCCCATATTTAGCACCAATTTCATCAGCAGTAGCAGCCTTAGCCTCCATTTCATCGGGTATCAATCCAGTCGAACCTATATAAAAAACTAACGGCGAAACCTTCTCGCTATACACCTTTTCAGCATAAGCTTCCAGTCGCTCATTTGCACTAGCTAAAGCTACAACAAACTCCTCTCGCTTTACCTCCTCTCCCTTCCATTTCGCTTGCAAAAGTCGCAGCAAACTATCTGCACCCACCTTAGACAAAATATCTGTAACAATTCCGTTATTTTCCAACCCTAAAAAGTCATCAAAAATCAGCTTCATCAAGTCATCAACTTTAGTAACTTTAGTACGTGATGAAAGAGTCTTATGTCCAAAAATTACCGACTGCTCTAAGATAGCATCAAAGGTTGGTTTATCCAACTTTTCCCCAGTATCTTGATGATAAACCTCATAGAGGCGATCCAGGAACTTGTTAGCAGAGTGGAATTTGCCAAAATTGAGAATCTCTTTGCTACCAATATCAATTTTGAAACTAACTCGCGAATCTACTGAACCGTTGGCGATCGCATCCTTTAAATCGGTGTATTCCGTCGTAGTGGGAAAATTGATGTAGAGGCTTTTTGACAGATAATGCTGTTTCAATTCCTCCAATTGTTCCGCCGTGTAAGTCTCTGATTCTGCCTTCAAATGAGCAGATAAAATACTGGAAACAACTTTAATTTTTGCCAATTCCTCAAACACGCCATTCAGACTATTGTAACGTCCATCAAAAGGTACAAGCGGCAAACTATCTAACTTGAGATCGTACTCGGAACGGAAATCAAATTCATCAGCAGGTAAACCATCTTTTTTAATTAGACCGCGCTGTTTTAGCAAATCAAAGACGGCGTTGCTACTGATTTTAATGCGGAGTGACTTAACATTCACTTCGCCGTCGCTAACAATCGTATAATTGTTGAAAGTATTGAGATCGTTAACCAAAATTCCCGCTACTTCATCGATCTGAGTGTCATCCTCAACTTTTACCAGCTTAACTTTCCTGGTTATCAACATATTAATGGTTGCGGTATTTTGATTGATAGCAAATGAACCCATCCGCACGTACTCACCACCATCTAAAAATTCAGTTTTAAGCCAAGGTTTGACCAAGTTTCCATTTTCATCTCGCTTCCCTTCAATGCGTTTTAAACCTTTGCGTTGATAATTTTCCTGCAAGTGTTTGAGATTGATAATAATACTGTTGCTGTGTTCCTCTAATATCTCGATCAACTCCAGCAAAGTGATTTTATCGCTGACTTTTACGCGATCGCCAATTTCGTGACTAGCCAACACATTTGGCTCAAAAATGGTCTGTTCTAAGTCTTCAGTAAAGTCAGCTATTGCTGCATTTGTTAAAGCCTTAGCGTGTCTTTCTGTTAAGGTAGCATCAAAGGTACTCGCTGTTGCATACTTAGCAGTATTCAAATTGCCATTCGCCAAGTTAGCCTTCGCAAAAGCGAACACTGATTCATCTGTTTGAGCAACGGGAATATCTAATTTATCATACTCCTCTTTGCTGACTTTCTGATATTTGTAAAACAGTCCCTCATCATCTGCTTTGAGGCCGCAAATTTTCAGAGTGGTTGATGAACCGTTGACTTTTTTCGCACTCTTGGAAACAAAAACTTGATAATCGTATTCCTTAATCAACGGTTCTTCCAGCGGTGGTGCAACGCTACTACCTAACAGTTTGGCTGTATCATAAAGAGCATCATAAACCATTTTGACTTCCCCTGCTCGGATACAATTACCTGATAAGGTGTTGGCAATTTTGGAGAGTAATTTAAAGTCAGCACTGGAATAGGAGATCGTGTTAGCAAAGACATCCATGCCTTTCAATTCTTCGCAAATTCTTTCTAAGGCGGCGGCTTCTGAATTCGCACTCGGATCGTTGGCATAGCCATCTGTATGTAAATTAATAGCAGTCAGTTCACCCTCTTTAATCAAAGACTTAGCTAGTTTCATCGACTGAGACATTCCCGTAAACGAGCCAGTCTTGATTTTCTTGATTTCCTGAATGTAGGATGAGTTAAGCTGCATTACTTCTTGAATCGGAATGCGTTGAAAATGACAAGTTACATCCCCATGAGAGGCATAGGAAATCAAGCTGATAAGTAGCTGATAATTATTGTATTCATCTAAGGTCAAAAGCTTGATTAGCGTGTCTTTCAGCGGCTCTAAGTCATAGTACATAGAGCCGGAACGATCGATGATGATAATGTTATGAGCAACTGATTTTTCAGGGATATTATCAGGCTTTCTTTCTAAATTAATGCGGTCAACTAGATAGAATGCTTTTTCGCTACCAGCAAAATTGTAGAGAGTAAATTTGGTGCGAGTATTGGAGATTGCTTGACTGCTGGAATTTTGAGGTTTGACTTGGGATGCTTGTTTTGCTTGCCGTGCCATAGTTATAACCTTTGTTGATTTATTCATCAACTTAACTATCACACATACTCTAGTCTATGTCAAGGCCTATTCAGAAAAATCTCCTGTGAGTTTAAATAAGCATTAATACTTAGGGAGGATGGTAACTCTAGCAGTAGGTTTAACTGCGATCGCACTCCGTCAGCATATTAATGCGTAAATTGCCCAACCTGTCTTGAAAGTGATATTACATACCATATTAATTCTGTACTTGATTTGTGTATTGAGAGAATATCAAACCCCTAGAATTTCTTGAGCTTTTTCTAACACTTCATCAGGATCGAAAGGCTTAGTTAAGTACAAATCCGCCCCCATTTCCTCAGCTTTCTTCTTATCGAATTCTTGACCCTTAGCTGTGAGCATAATAATATAAACCTCTGTGAGTTTCAGGACATTTTTGACTTGATTGCAGACATCAAATCCGCTCATTTTTGGCATCATCACATCCAGAAAAACTAGATTGGGTTTTTCTAACTGGATTGTTGCTAAGGCTATCTCACCATTCTCCGCAGTTAGCAACTCGACTCCTTCATCTTCTAGTTCCTCTAAAGTTTGTTCTAACAGCATCCTGAGATGAGGCTCATCATCCACAATTAGGATTTTTTTAGTCATTTTTAGTCCTGATGGTAATTGTCAGCAGTTAGTGGTTAGTAGTTGTGGTTAGTCTTTATTAGTTATTGTTATAGTAGTTGTTTATTGTGGGATTTCTACTAATAACTAGCCCTTAATAATTGACCATTAACAACTAACGAATAGCAACTTACCACTAGCCACTCACCCTTTCCCTAATATATTACCTCAAAAACGTCCACACTTTTGCGTTTTCCTTTCACCGTGATGTTTCCAACTTCGCGATAGGTAAAAAAGCCTTTAGTAGCTTCATAGACACTGCCGCTGACAAGGATCTGTCCCCCTTTAGCGATGCCTTGCAACCGCGATGCCAAATTTACTTCATCGCCGATTGCAGTATAGTCAAGGTGTTGCGGCGATCCGATGTTACCAATAACTACCTCGCCAGAACTAATGCCAATACCCGTAAGAAAATTTTCTTTAATCCAGTCAACAGGAATATTTCTTAACCTCAATTGCATTCCAATCGCTGCCGCGATCGCCTGCTTCTCATTATCTATCAGTTTTGCAGGTGCGCCGAACATTGCTACAATCATATCCCCTACAAACTTATTCACAGTCCCTTCGTGGCTAAAAATCACATCTACCATGTGGGTAAAATATTCGTTCAAGTATCCCACAATCATTTCGGGTGGTAATTCTTCACATTTAGTAGTAAAATTTCTAATATCTGAAAATAAAATAGCTATGCTTTTCTTCGCCGGAGCCAAAGAGATATCACCTTCTTTTGCGGTAATAATTGCATTTACTAATTGCGGCGGAATGTAACGTTCCAATTGGCTTTTAATCCGCTCTTCTTGCAGCTTATTTTTATGGAGCATAGCATTCTCAATCGCTGCCGCTGCTATGGAAGCAAGACTCGTGGCAAATTTCAAATCTTGGGCTTTGTAATTCGCAGGTTCTTCGCTACTAATATTAATCACACCGAGGCAACCATTCTGAGTTTTAAGCGGTGCACAGATCAAAGAAATAATAGAATTCTCACCAGCTACAAACCGAGGATCGTTCCAAACATTATTAACTATTTCCGCTTTATTGTTTAAAAATACGCTGCCAGCAATCCCTATACCAGGAGACAACTGCATTTTAGTTTGTGACTCTTTGCCATCAGCGACAGCGATCTCCAGTTTTTGGCTTTGAGGATCGAGTAACATTACAGAAATGTTTGTGGCCTGAATCAGTTTTTGAGCTTCAAGAATTACCAATTTAGCAATTTCTTGCACATCTAAACAAGCCGTTAGCTTCTCGGAAAGAGCGTAAAAGAGATTAATTTCTCGATATTTATCTAATACTTCTTTTGCTAAAGTCTTTTTTTCTAATTCTTGAGCGGCTAAATAGGTTAGTAAAGAAGCGATAGCAGCAGCTTTTGGCTCTCCTAAAACCCATCCAATTACCTCTCCATCCACTTCCACAGGATATTGAGATTGACTCTGACTAGAGTCGCCCATTAATAATCTACCGTCAACAGTCTGAATGCTGATGCGCGTATCGATCACACTGAGAAGAGTATGAATTAGATATAATGCTTCTTTTTGAGAAACAAGGCGTTTAAGGCTAATTTGGCTCATGTGTTTTTATATCTATCTGTATAGTATCTCCTTTATTTTCTCCTAACATCAGGAAGAAAGTGTTTTCTAAATCTTTTTCAAATCTCAGAGCTTGCAAGATTTCAGATTTGTGCCAAACATCAGCATTAGCAATAATTAAATCGGGTTTCACAGACATCGCCTTATTTCTGAACTCTTCACCCGTAAGAGCTTCTGTGACGCTGTAACCTCTCGCTTTCAACACATCGGCTAAACTTCTGGCTTCTGACACATTTTCATCCACAATTAAAACTTTCTTTTTGGAAGAGCCTTGAGATAGCAGCCAGCCAATTTCTTGAAGCATAGGTTCTGAATCACTGGACTTCACAAAATAGCGATCCACTCCAATACGATAACCTCTTTCTTTATCTTCAATACCAGAATTAATTACAATAGGAATGCTCATCGTCATCGGATCGTTTCGGAGAATAGCTGCCACATCGAAACCATTCATCTCCGGCATCATCACATCTAAAATAATTAAGTCTGGTAGTTCCTGTTTAGCCATGACAACTGCTTCCTTACCGTCTTTTGCTTCCTTGACGATGTAACCTTCTGCCTCCAATTGTTGTGTTAGTAGTTGACGGAGGTTAGCTTCATCATCCACAACTAGAATAGTTTTCTTCTGTTCATTGCCAGCCAGTGTAGCATTAGAAACATGATCTCTCAACTGTTTAAGGAAGGTAGTCATGTCTAGCTTCTTGAGGCTCGATTCCGCTTCTTCTGCTGGCTTTAAGGGCAATATAAACGAGAAATTACTGCCCTTACCCAACTCACTTTCTACCCAAATTTTGCCGCCATGATGCTCTATAATTTGCTTACAAATCGGCAGACCTAGACCAGTACCTTTCGGTTTATCTGTTAAGGTTTCACCGACTTGCTTAAACTTTTCAAATACTTTTGGTTGGTCGGATTCGCTGATTCCCATACCTGTATCGATGATGCTAATCTTAATTTTATCGCCAATTTTTTTAGCTTGGCAAGTTACAGAGCCTTTATCGGTAAACTTGATTGAATTAGAAAGCAAATTAATCATTACTTGAATCAATTTATCCCGATCTCCAACCAATTCAGGTAGATTCTCTTCTATATCTTTAATTGGCTCTAGTCCTTTGTTTTCAAACAGAGCAAAAGTTGCAGCAATTGCTCTATCGATAAACTCATCTACCTTTATTGGTTGCATCTTCCAATCTATCTTACCTGCCTCCATTTTGGCAACATCTAAAAGGTCATTGATCAGGTCTGTTAGGCGTTGACCTTCGGTAACAATAATCTGAAGATTATCTCCTACTTGTTTAACTGCCCGCTGAACTTTTTTATCCTCTGTCACCACGATTGGGAAGACATTCTCCTCTAATTTTTTCTGAATAAGTTTAGCAAAACCTAGAACAGAAGTAAGGGGAGTTCGTAGTTCGTGAGAAACGGTAGAAATAAAATCTGTTTTCATCTGATCCACTTCTTTTTCCGCAGTAATATCTCGAATCAAAATCACGGAACCAATATAAGTGGGATCTTTGCTCTCAGATGCAGCTTTTTTAAGAATTGCAACTGCGGAACCCTTAGCAAATCTGCCACCTTCCAGCGCTAACTCTACAGTTGAAATTTCGTGAGGAGGCTGTTTAGTATTATCTATCAATTTAGATACTTCACTCCCGAACACCTCCTCAGTAAATTTACCTGTTAAATCGAGGCGATCGAGTGCAAACATATTAGTAAGAGCTGGATTAAAGCGAGTGATTCTCCCGTTAGAATTTGTGACTAACAAGCCATCAGCAATTGTATCGATAATTGAGGCTAGATAACTCATAGTATCTTGAAGTTCTGCTGTAGCTGCTGTCACCCGCTGTTCAAGAGTTTGACTGTAATTTGAAAGCTCTAGATTTGAAAGTTTTAGTTGACCAGTCATCTGGTTAAAAGCTTGTGCCAAAATCCCAATTTCATCTTCGGTGAGAACTGGTGCTGAGGAGTTCAAATTCCCACTAGCTACTTCTATTGCAGTGTTGGCAATCGCCAGAATTGGCTGAGTAATCCGGCGCGACATCAGATAAACTGCTACTAATAAAATGCCAGCCGAACTCAATCCAATCAGCAAGATTTCTCTGGCTAGTCTGTTGGCCGGTTCAAAAGCTTCTGCTTGGCTCATTTCTGCTAGTAATGCGAGATTTTGATTGGTGAGCCAACGATAGTTACTAATAACTGGAACTTTTTTATAGTTTTTATAAAGCCCTTGACCGTTGTTTTTGGCAAGCGCGGCATCAATACCAAAGCTATTCACACCTTCGTCTGACTTGGTGTTTTTTTCATCACCTGATATAAAGATATTTCTATTATTGGCTCGACCCACCAAATAAGTTTCTCCTGTCTTGCCCAATCCAGTTTTTTCCCTAATTAAGTCGTCTACACCTTTAAGATCCAAGTTAACAGCAATCGCACCCATTTTGACACCATTTCTATCTAAAATTGGGGTGGCAAAAGTGATAGCAGATTTTCCATTTGAGGCGTAAAAGTTGGGAACAACTGCATTAGCACCTTCACGAGTAAAATAAGTGGTGGGATCTCCTAAAGGTCTAAATTTACCTTGAATATTCGTGTTTTCTCCATAAACAAATATTACAAATCCTCCATTCGTGGTAATGAGAACACTTTGCAAACTTGGTTTAACAGCAATTATATCTGAAAAATATTTTGTGAGGCGCTCGACAGCTATTTTATAGCTGGGGTCTAAGTTATCTACAGTTAGCAAAATAGCTATTTGTTGTTGTATTTCTGGCAATTGGCTCATTAAAAGCACATCCTTGCGTTGAGTTTCAACCCATTGATTAAGTTGAAATTCCTTCAGGGAAGTCGCCACCGTTAAACGATCTTGAACAGATTGCTGTAAAGCATCTTTAGCACGAGTATAAGCAGCCCAAGCCACAATACTCACCGTCACCACTGACAATACTGAAAAATAGCTGACAAGTTGATTTAGTAGGCTACGTTTCCAAAACTTCATTGTTTACCTCTTAATAAATAATGTTAATATTTAACTGTTAACATTATACCTTTAACTTCATTTCCATTCAGCAAAAATCTGTTCAATCTTAGCTATTGCTTCGTCTCCAGCTTGCTCAGGTGATAATCCATCTTTAACAATACTCAGAATAGCCTTAGACCAAATATTCTGAGAAAGCACCTCACTGTAAGCAGGATTAAATACTTCATAGCTAGGGCGAGTCAAGCCATTAAGTTGCTTAATCGCTATCGGTATGTGCGGATCTGTGGGATTATTCCAATAGGAATCCTGCAAAAGTTTTGGCATGACTGGAATGATTCGCCCCTTACCTCCCTCTTTAAGAAACTGATTTAAGTTTTCCGGTTTCAGCAAATAGGAAAGAAAACTTTTAGCTTCTGCTTTATGTTGAGAAGCTTCAAATATAACTATCTGCTTAACACCTAATATAGAAGTGAGTTCCCCTCCACCTGGCTTTTCTGGCCAACCTCTCGTCACCATCTTATTAAGATAAAGATCCGTCGATAGTTTATTGTAGGGATTCTGCTCCAACTTCTGCGTTAAAGGAATTGACAGCGTACCATTAGCCGTCATTAGCGATTGACTTTCCAGAAAACTAACATTATTCCCAGAGTCTTTCCATTCTACAGAACTAGGGGGTACATAGCCCTCTTTGTAAAAGTTAGCGTACTGTTTTAATGCCTTAATTATCCCCTCGCGGTTTGCGGGATCTTTCAGCAATAAATTACCATCTTTATCTAAGATTTTTACATTATAGGCTTCCAAAAATTGTTGAAAAATCAAAAAAGTATCAGTACCTAAAGCTGACATAGTTAAACCCAAGCCATAGATATCTGACTTACCATTTTGGCGCAAACTATCCTGAGCTTGTTTCCAATATTGCCAGAAATTATCCCAATCATCAGGAATTTCTTGCTCGTTTAAACCACTTTCTTGTAGGATATTTCGCCAATACAAAATATGTGTTGCCTGCTGTCCTATCGGTACTGAATAGTAAGACCGTTTTTTAGCTATACTGTTCTGAAAATATACGGCTTCTAAAGCCGTAGAATTGTACAAATATTTAAGAGGTTTAATCAGATCGGAGACATCAGCTAACTGATTTTGCCACGCCAAACTAGGAATCAAATTTGTTTCTGCCGTTGCACTATAAAGCACATCAGGAGGATTACCATCCCTAAGTGATTTTTGAGTCTCAGCATCAATGCTATTGAGCGGTATTAGTCTTAATTCAGCTTTTTTACCGCTTTCTTTTTCCCATCGATCTATGAGCCTCGCCACTACCTCATTCTCTTCTGGTAAAAATCCTTGCGACCACCAAATTCGGAAACTCTGATTTTGTTGTAGTAGTGAATTTCCCGTGAGATTTGTCGGAGTATTATTGCTACAAGTAGCTAACCCAAAAAATAGGAAAAACAGGAATATCAATGTAAATATTCGCTTAGGCATTGTCTTTCTCAACCTCATTTAGATAAGATGTTTATTTTTAATTTGGACTTGGGAATAGCCCTTTTATTTTTTGCTAGCAATAGTTTAATTGACATTAAAATAAAGTTGCTAATCAATCGCCAATAACACCACAAATCAACATCTTTACTATACTTTTTAGTCATTGAATAATATGCTTTGGCTATCGCTCTTTGATACTTATATTCCAGTTTTCCTGCCCGAATTAGTTGAGTTTCGGCTTTTGCCAAAATCCTACAAAAACTTTCTACTAACAGCGCTTTATTAGACGTAGAAACTGTCACATTGCCATATTTGCGATAGATTGAATAACAACCTGGTTGGTAGATGATTTTCGCTCCTTTTATGAGTAAAGAAATCAGAAAATCTCGATCTTGTCCGCATTTTAAGGTTTCATCCCATTTAATGCTATTAACAATGGTACTTTTCTTAAAAAGATAGGCAATTGGAGGTAAGCAGCCATAAGCCAACAAAGATTCTAACACATCTTTACAATTTCCCGAAACTCCGAAAATATTGACAGGTTCCTGGACAATTTCTCCATCCCCTAAATGATACTGATAATTAACATCCCCATAAACAATATCGGCCCCTGTTTCTTCTAAAAATTTAACTTGCCGCTCAATTTTATCAGGAAGTAAATAGTCATCAGCATCAAGATATTGAATGTATTCACCCTGGGATAATTCCATCCCCCTATTTCTCGCATAATTTCCGCCTCTATTTGGCCCAGTTTCCCAAGTTAGTTTACCATCGTAACTTTTGATCGCCTCTAAGCTTCCATCGGTAGAACCATCATCAATTACAATTACCTCAATCAGCTTATAAGACTGCTGAAAACAGCTTTCTATGGCTGCTCTTAGCCATTTTTCAGCGTTAAAGCAAGGAACAATAATTGATACAAGCTTTGCCATAATTTGCTGTTGATTTCAGGCTGAAACTTAGGGTAAAACCATGCTTATTTCAAATAGGGATGGAATTTTTCAGTAAAATACACCCATTGACTGTCATTTTCCAGACTTAATCTAGCACCCTCGACTAATGCTGTCGATACCAAAGCATCTCGAAATGTCGGTCTCCGCCCTTCAAAATCCGCAGGCGAACTGTCCCCTTCTACGATCGATGCGACATCTTTAAGAAATTGAGTGATGCTGTCTATGCCATACCCTCGATATTCAGTATACTCGCTATCCAGCCTCCTATAAGGTTGACAGAAGTACGGGTTAATATCTTCTATCCCCCCTAAGTCAGTTATAGTCTGAACGCCCCGTTTTGTTTGGTCGCTCTCAAACCTCCCTGCGGTACCGATCGCCTCAATTTTTTGCTGAGACATCGCACCATTGCAGTTAGGATCGATCCAATTGGTCAAAATTGTAGATGTAAAGCCCTGTGACCATTCAATCAATACCTGAATCGCATCATAGCTGGAAATGCCGCGTTGCGATAGCCAGTTTTTTTGTCCAGTAGCAATAATTCGGCGGGGTAAAGCTTGAGTGACAAAATAAATCAGATCGGCGTAATGCACACCTAAATACTGAAAAATATTAGTATCAGCGACCCAGGCGGAAAAAGTTTCGCTCGGAATAATTTTGCGCTGGCTAAATTCTACATGAAAGTACAGCGGATCGCCAATGGAACCATCCGCGATCGCTTGGCGAAGTTTCAAATTAGCTAAATCCCAGCGTTTATGAAACTCCACAGCTCCGTAAACTCCATATTTTTCCGCAGCTTGGATCGTTTGCTCTGCATCCGCTACAGTTGGTGATAGGGGTTTAACCACCAGTACGTGCTTGCCACTAGCGATCGCAGCTAAAGCCATCTCTGTATGCAAATGATCCGGCGTAGTAATAATTACCGCGCCTGGATCGGGCAAGTTAGCGATCGCCTCTCGATAAGCATTGCCATCCGTACAATTCCCTTGGGGGTAACGTACACAGGGCATCTCTATCCCCATTAACTCCTGAAGAGCATCCAGCTTAGCATTAAAAACAGCAAAAGACTCAGCGGACTTACTAGCAACTAACACCCGATCGATTATCCCCGCCTGATATTGCTGCATTACCGCTGGTAACACAGTTCCATAACCCTTGGTACTGCGGCCGCAAACATACATACCAGTACCAATTATCAACAGATTCAGCTTTTTCTGCTCAGTATTCAATGACATATCTACAACCAATAATTATGCTTGCTGATAAGTGGTCAGACATCATTAAACGTAGGGTGGGCGCTCGCCGCCAATCGCTTATAACTTATAGCCAGAGATGATGCTCGGCGAGCGCCCACCTTACAATTATACTTGCTGGTAGTCCCCTGCATCAGTTAGGACAAATTCTTGTAAGGTGGGCTCTATTATCCAATCCAATCAAGATAAATCTCTTGAGAGGATATGTACCCATTCTACTACTTTACTATACAATATCCAGTTAATATTACATCAATATTCAGGAAATTGATAGTTTTCTTAGTATATACTCTTACTCCCTGAACTTCTCAAGATCTAATCAGCTATGTTAAGTTTAGACAATCCCCTAGTAAAACTCTATGCCACCCTAATTGGATGGGTATTGACAGGATTTATCCTCGGTCGCTACTTACCCAAAGGAGCCTCCACAGGCTTAGGAAAATTCCTATTTTTCTGCGGCGCACCATTCAGTATTATTGCTTTCATGCGTCGTGCTAACCTCTCTGGATACCTAATAATTTCTCCCTTAACAGCGTGGACTGCTTTGTTTGTAGGGGCAGGATTAGCTTGGATTTGGATCGATTTAGGAGTCAACGACGAGCGTCTGCAAGCTATTTCTCGCGGCCTCACAAATCCCAAAAATGTTGACAGTATAGCAACATTGGAGGAAGATAGCCGAGCGATAAAAAGTGCTTGGAGTAAACCAACTCAAGGCAGTTTTTTGTTTGCAATGATGGTGGGAAATACTGGTTTTTTAGGCTTTCCGATTATTTTATCTTTAGTGGGAGCGGACTACTTTGCTTGGGCATTATTTTATGACTTAAGTATTACTCTCGGTATCCATGTATTCGGAGTAGCACTAGCAGCTTATTACGGCACTGCACCCAAGATTAAAGGTTGGAAAGGCCCCCTTTTGACAATATTAAAAAATCCTGCATTATGGGCTTTTGGGATTGGCTTAGTCGTGCGAATTCTGCCACTACCTCCACAAGCGGATAAAATATTGCAGACGGGTGCTTGGACAGTAATCACTTTATTCTTAATTATGATTGGGATACAATTGAGTAAGCTTTCATCTTTTCATAATCTCAAACAGGGATTGACTTGTCTCGCTATTAAAATGTTATTAACTCCTTTGGTTGTTGGCACGGGCTTAATGTTTTTTGGCATCACTGGCCCGCCCAGACTTTTGTTAGTTTTGCTGATGGGTATGCCCCCAGCTTTTATTACTACTTTGTTTGCCGAAAAATATGGTTTAGACAGAGATTTGGCAGTAACTACTGTAGCAATTGGCTGCGGAGCTGTGTTATTTACTATCCCTATCTGGTTATGGCTATTTGGGTTTTAAATATAGGCAGGAGGCAGGAGGTAAGTAGTAAGACATAATTAAACGTAGGGTGGGCGCTCGCCGCAACAAGCCTGTAAATCATAGCAGAAGATATTTGTCGGCGAGCGCCCACCCTACGTTTAATTATGTCTTACTACTTACCTCCTGCCTCCTGCCTATATTTAAAACCCAAATAGCCATAACCAGATAGGGATAGTAAATAACACAG
>NZ_JAQMUA010000293.1:0-14457 GCF_028330895.1 Kamptonema animale CS-326
AATTGGTATGGAATTTTGTCAAGACATTGTTAATGAATTAATGAGAATCAGGCGTAATAAATTACCATTTTTTCAGAGGGGTATGAGGGCTATGTCCTTTATTCTATCTATGTTCTGACGGGGTTGTCACCCCGTGAACTTACACACGCTCGTAAGTTAATAGGACTAAAGCCTCTGTCACACTTACAGGGGTTTTCGCGGCTATTCGTTATAATAGCTTTGTAGGGGCGGGTTCGCGATAATATTTCCCACCCACAAATAACATTTATAAACCCGCCCGGCTTAGCGATAATATTTCCCACTTTAACAATAGTTACCTGGATTAGATTTCACATCGTTTAAGATCTGCAATAACTCGAAAAGATTTATCGGCCAACTTAGAGGCACTTCTACAGTTCTACACATCAGAGGCTGACCATCCTTTAAATAAACCACATTTACATAAGATTTTAAACGTCGATTCTTAGCAATAGCCACATGAATAGCTCCATTGAAAGAGCTATTATTAGGCAAAATTTCATAATGATAATTTTCATCTTCAGTCGGAGTATTGAAATTTAGCGCATTAAAATCCCCAGTAAACTTTGTATTTTCTGCATAGTAAGAAGACTGGCTTTTTCCCAGATGGTCTAATTTCACAATTGCATCAACTCCTTTAGCTTTACCTACTTGGCTCAAAAAAGTTGGTAAAGCGATACTTACCAAAATGCCAATAATCATAATAACGACCAGCAATTCTATCAAGGTGAATCCATCATTTTGTTTTTTCAACAATTTGGTTGTAATTTTCTTCATGATTTGTTTGATTGGTAAAAGTAGAAGTTTCCGCGATTCTTCGCCAAACTAGAGGAATTTCAGCCTGATTCTGGCAAATAACTGGCAGCCAACTTGCATAAGAAAACTTCTCTTCCAGCCTTTGCAATTTCTCCCTCGCTTCCCGCACAGAAATATATAAAGATTTGCCACTAGAAAAGGCTTTTAGAAAGCTCTTCAAAAACTCTTGAGCTACCAAATCTGGCACAGGTTCCCGCATGACAATAATTTGAGGAATGTATAAATTAGCTAAATTCGTGGCTAATCCCAAACCGTCGCAAGAATTAAAAATTGCTAGCTGTAGACCCCGTTCGATTGCAGCTTTTAAAGCATTTTCTAGTTCTTCAAGGCTTAATTTGTCCTTCTCATTAAGATAAACATAACCATTTTTGCCATCAGCATCACTATGGCTATGTCCTGAAAAACATAGAATATCCCAGCCTCGATTATCCCAGAGTAATTCATCAAATCGCTGGCGAGTTGGCTCCACTAAAAATACAGTTTCGGCATTAGGTAAATTCTCTAATGTCCGTCGATCTTCACTGACATTAATACCTTCACTATTGCCTAAAATTGTCAAAATTCTCATTTTATCTTTGGTAGTAATCGACTTTGCGACTCTATCGCTTTCTGGCAAACTTAGAGCTAATTCTGCCTTGCGATAATCCTTAAAAAAAGTCCACAGGTGCCAGGGAATATGCCTCATAAATATATCTTCTGTTTGCAGAATTACTCTGATTTCATCAGTTGAGTTTAAATGTTGTCTTAATTTCTTCTCTATAGGTAGAAATAGTTCCGAATCTAACCAAGCATTAAAGGATGTTTTTAATTCTTTTCCAAAGTCTGTTAGGTCTTTTTTAGAAAAATTAGTAATTTGTTCTTTATGTTTGATGCGAATTAACTCGGTTTGAGCATTATACATTGCCTGCCAGTTGTGATAACATTTAGCAATTTTTAAACTGGGTGGTAATTGACCATTAAATTCTCTAGGTAAGCGATGCCCATCTGACCAGATTTGGGCAATAATACTAAACCCTTGCTCAAAGCTGCCATTAATTACTCTCAGAACCACTAACTTTTCAGATACTGACTTACTAACAATTTCATTGATAACGGATGTCATCCATTGCATTTGTTGTCCGTAAGTTTCAAGCTGTTGACTTTGACTGGTAGCTAAAGCAATCATTTCTTCGTAAAATTGCAGAAATTGGCTGTGAATTTTCCCTTTATTCGCCTCCGATGGCACGCTGACTTTGACAACAACAACGCCGTTACCTTTATTCTCAATACTTTGGATAGTCAATTCAGTATCTTCGTTTTCAACTTGCACTTTTTTGAAAGATTGAGCAAAGGCTTTCCAGTCAATACCATTGCGGAAAATCAGGTCAACGGTGTCTACAACTTCTTGGAATAGCTTGCTAAAGTCGCCTGGGACAAATTCGCCACTACTGGGCCGACGTTCCCTATCGTCGGTTCCTGGTTTGGATTCTTCTAGTAGGTAAACCCAGCGACAGTCTACCCATTCTAGTTGGGTGGTACTGTCAATATTCCAGGTTCCTAAACCGCAACTACCTGTCATTTGGGCGTTGGTAAAGTCAGCATTAATTGCCTGAACTTGGGTTAAATTTGCCCATTCTAAATTACCGGCTTCTAGTGTGGCGTTGGTCAGGTCAGCATTTTTTAAATTGGCATAGTTCAGATTCGCATCGATTAAGTTTGCACCTCTGAGATTCGCTTCTTGATATGATTTTCTGTAGCCATTTCTGCTAACTAGCAAGTCTCGAACTGCTGGGTCAATTAGTATAGTTTCTGCGACTTGCGCCCAGTCAAGTTGGTGGGAATTATACCATAAAGTTCGAGAAATTTTAGCGAATCTAAAATCGGTGCTTTTGAGGGTGGTGTAGCTGAAATTAGTATTGGTTAAATCTGCACCTCTAAAGCTGGTTCCTCCTAGATTTAAAATAAAAATTGCTATTTGACGGAGAATGGCATATTTCTCATCTTCTGCTAGAAGTTTGCGGGCTATATGAGTGCTGATTAGCACAAAGACTATCGGTAGAATAATGGCAGCAGTAAGAACCGGGTAATCAGGAGGTAACAGAGGTTGAGGTAGTCTTTCTTTCAAACCATTATAGCTAATTATTCCTGAAGTAATGGTAGCAGTCAATAGAGTTTCAGTAAAAATCAAAAAAGTGAGAAATTTATTAGTAGCAATGGCAGCGATCGCGATCGCTAATGGTAAGGCTATTACCATAGCAACTGTCCCTGCTACACTCACAAATAAAGGAACTATCATCCTGGCAATTTCTGATCCTTCCCCTGTCTTACCTGCAATTACATCTATAAATGCACTGATTCTAAGACCTATTAGTTCATTCAAAATCGGCGTGTCTTCTCTAGAAATTCCGCTTAAAATTGCGATCAAAGTGATAGATAAAGTCAGAGCAATTATTACAGAACCTAATGCTTTTTGAATACCTTGGCGGAGAGTGATGATGAAGAAAGAGAAATCTGCGGAGACTATAAAGAAAAACATCAGCAAAGCCACAATTAGTGGAACGCTTTTTTTAGGAAAGAATTGCTCTTCGGGTAGGATGGTATCAAAGCCAGGAACTCTGGGAAAAAAGCTCTCGCTTGGATAGACAGCAATCGCAGCCGCTATTCCAGCTATAGCTGCCAGAATTACCCCTAAAATTAACATTATTCCTATCCAGCGAGGTGTCAATCCAGCGACGGCGTGACTGAAATTAGCCCCCGTGAGATTTGCGCCTGTAAAGTCTGTACCTCGAATATCCGAGTAAGAAAAATCAGTATTCGTGAGGTCTTGACTTTTAAAAGATTGACCTTGTAAGTTTTGATTACGGAAGTTGCGAAAGGTAGATGATAACATAATTATTAGGGTAATATTCCTATCGAATAAGTTGAAAGTAGAAAGCAATTTGTAAAGTGGGCGCTCGCCGAAACCATTTATGGCTATGAGTTACAAGTATTTTTGCGGCGAGCGCCCACCCTACGTTGTCAACCAATTACACTACAAAATCTTGCTTTATACTCGCTGCTTCTAAGGCAACTTTGACGCTAAATAATTCTCCAGTTTCAGCACTAAAAGCTAGTTGGATAAAATTATCTGCTTCTCTTGATTTTGCTTCTAGTACCGCCTCTCCAGATTCATCCAATACAATTAGTTTTACTCCTTCTGGCAAGTAAGTTTCACTTCCCATTGGATGCAGTTGTACGATGATATCTATTTCTGATTTAGCTTCTGCCGGGAGCGTGATTACTAATGCTAATTTGCAATCTGAAAGTTGCATTCCTAAGTCAATTTGCTGACCTCTCACAATCGATACTGCATTTCTAAAGCTGACAGCTAACTCAGGCTGTTTAGGGTTGAAAAGCTCTCCAATTGTTCGCCATCCTTCCTCAAAAGTTCCCTGAAACCAGTTGCTAAAGTTCACCAGTTTCTGCGAGTGAATCTGACTGAGATAGGAGAGAAAATTATCTAGAGATTGCAGTTCATTAATCGGAATTTCGGCGGCGGCTGTTTCGGTAAATCCTAACAAAGTTGCTTCGTTAAGGGATTGGTTTAGTTGTACTGCTACATAGCCAATCCTGTCTTGCCAAACATCTGGGGGAATTTGACAAGATTTTGCATCTGGCAAAACGGGACGACACTCGATTTTTCCTAATTGATTTATCTCTAAGTCAGCGATATCTAATAGTTTAATCATTATTGGTATGCGGCTATTACTGGCTTCCCAATTTGTTTCAAATCCCATGCACTGTAGGTAATAGTTTGTCGCATATACAGCTAAAGTATTGAGATAAACTTGTTTAGCTTTTTGGGGATTAGATTGCTGTTGGCAATAATCTTGAGCGAGGGCATGGACCTCGAAGGATAGCGGGACTGTAAAGGTTAATGGTTCGGTAATTGGTTGCATATTTTATCTCGTTTTTGAGTTAACTACTCCTGTAAGTATTTCTGGAAATACGGCAGAAAATTGTGCAATCTCCGGCTAAAAAAGCTAGATAAAGCCGGGATGCCAATCCCTAAATTGTCAGAAATTTCTTGCCAAGTTTTACCCTCTACAAATTTAGCAATGGCTAAAAATTGAAAAGTTGCTTCAGGATGGTTTCTAATGTGGGCATATTTAAACAGATTTTCCGGGTCTTCTTCTAGAAATTCGCGAAGTTGCTGTACCAATTGTGTTTCAAGTTCAAGAGATGGCTCTCTTTTAGTTTTTTCAAGGATGTACTTGTCTAATTTATCTAGAGATAAAATCGATATACCCCGATTTTTCTCATATTCCTTAGCAACTTCGCTAAAACGGTTTTTGAGCGTAAAGTTTACCCAGGCTATGACTGGGTGTTGTGGGTTGTAGTTGTCGATTTTTTGGCAAACGTAAAGATAAGTTTTCTGTAAGGCTTCCTGATAAAGTTCGTCGTAAATTCCTGGCGGCCACTTCCCTCTTGGGGGATGAATGAGCAAATTGGGCTTGATTTTTTTCAGTTGGTAAAGTTCTCTAGCAAGTTGATTTAACGCTAGCTGGCGGTTGCGGTTTAGAGGTGGATGTCGTTGGGCTTCTAGGGCAAGTTGTTTGAGTTTTTCATGGATGTCATCAGATGGTGGAGGATTTTCACACTTTCCCGTCTCCATGCAGTTTTCCCTGATTTTGTGAGTTTTGGTTTGAAGCATACGCATAATATATGCCAGAAAGCAGATTTATACAATCGGTTATAAGATATTTTAGATTCCACTCAAACGTTTCCTCTCAACCTTCCTAAAAGAAGGAGGTTGGAAACTTTTCGCTCTTCTAGCCGCAAACAGCTTTAGAAGAACTCTATGTATAGATATCTGGGTCTGAGGGAAGTTTTTACGCATTCATGCGGAAAATGTTACAAACCTTTACATTAATGAGTATGGGAAAAAAGTTTGTGAGTTTTGCATAAAAAGTTGGGTGATTGCCAGATATATATTAAGAGGTCGTACTTACCTTGCTTGACTACTGTTTAGGGCGCGATCGCAATCTAAATTGCAAAGGACTTACGCATTGTAAGGGTTTAGCAAGTATTTGGGATTGCTTCGTTGCACTCGCAATGACAGTAAATCCTAATCAGTGGGTAAGTCCTGTTTCAGGTGTACTATTGATAATTCAGGAGATTAGGTGTATGGATGTTTGCAAGAAGTTGTCAATACTGGCTGGATGGGCATTAGCAGGTGCTATTTTAGGGACTCCTAGTATTGCAGGAGCTTTCGATTTAAAAAGATTCGAGTTAAAGGAATTAGACAATTTACAAGCACAACTGCAACCTTACGGAATTACTTCTGTCCAGCTTGCGCAAATGAATGATTGGGTCGAGCGCGAGGCTAAAATACCCTACGTATCTGGTAGTTTGGGAGGGATGCTTTTGACAACTGGTGAAGATATCGAAGTCAAGGTTTTACCCGCGACTGCTGGTTATACGAGTATACTTTTTTGGCTGGTTCCTAGTTTAAAGTATGCGGGAGTTATTGCTACAAATCACGACGTTGGTCAGGTGACGAACATTGGAGGTTTTGATAGGGGACTGGAAATTATTTTTGGTGTTTTTGTTCAAGATACCCAAAATTTATTTATGACAGGGCCGGGTTCTCGTAATCGCGATCGCTTACCTCATGCAAATGTAAATTTTGCAGCGCCAGGCTTGGCTTATGTTGGGTTTGAAGATATGCTTGGAGGTGGAGATGGAGATTATGATGATAATCTGTTTGAGATGCGTGGCGGGATTGGGGAACCTGTACCAGAACCAGTGACTATGTTTGGGAGTGCTGTTTTTGGTGCGTTTGCGATCGCTGGTAAGTACAAGCGCCGACAGCAGCAGAAAGCTTTGAATTCGATACAGGATTTAGGCAAATGACACATTAAATAAAGGTACGTAGTTGTTGCTATAGCCATCAAGGTATAGAAAAAAGAGTTATAGCCCAACTACGTGCCTAAGAATTAACTTCGGTTGTTTGATTTGACATTTTTATATGGGTTCATCTGATGACTATATTGCACAAGGAGCGAATTTTGCTAGATCGCGAGATGATTGAGCTGCTAGCGGCAAAGGAGATCGATCGACAGCTAGAATGTTTACCCGATGAGGTAGTGAAGTTACTTAATAAAGCTTCTGCGATCGCTTACCTCCTCAATTTTATTTCTCCTTTACAATCTGTGGATGAGAAAGGCAACTTTGGGCAACATAATCGCACTATTGCAATGTTAGAAGACTTGATTTCTGAGGCCGCAGCTTTGTCTGTTCTGCGCCTGCTTTGCATTCCGCTAATGACAGAAGAGCGGCAAGATATCAGCAATGTTTCTGAGAAACGCAGAGGTTTGATTGAGTACAACTTTACCTTGAATTTGTCTTAACAAGTTTTTTAAGGGAAGAGTGATATAGTTAAGTTGGGTGTTTCTATAGGTAAAAAAAATGCCAGTCAATAATTTGGATTTTTCAAATACAGATATTTCGGTTGGTAGTAATCCCCTATCTTTAGCGATTGCAGATTTGAATGCAGACAACAAACCTGACTTAATAGTTACAAACTCTGGTGGCAGTAACCTGTCGCAGTTGTTTAATTCTGGTTCTGGTAGCTTTAGTTCGCAGCCTGACATTTCTGTGGGGAAAAATCCGAGTGTTGTTATTGCTGGCAATTTCTTTACTGACCTACCTCAATTGATTTTCGGTTCTTTTGCTAGCAAACCTCAGATGATTGTCGCAGAGGCGGACAAGAAGACTGGTTCAGTATTAACTAATTCTGGCTCTGGTTACACATCACTAATTAATTTAGGTTTTTCTTCTTATTTTCCAGATGCCGCGATCGCGGCTAAATTAAATGGCGACACCAAGAATTACATTGCCTGGGTCAATAGCTCAAGCAACAATCTGTTAGTAATGCAGTTGAGTTATCCCATACCGCCAAGTTCCCCGATCGCAGTTGGAACAAACCCGGTAGCGTTGGTGGCGGCTGATTTTAATGGCGATGGTAAAGGCGATATCGCAGTTGCAAATCGCGGTAGCAACAATATTTCAGTGGTTTTGAATTCTAATGGCAGTTTTAATGTAAATTCCACTATTGCGACTGGGAATTCTCCACAAGCGATCGCAGCGGCGGATTTCGATGGCGATGGCAAAATTGACCTGGCTGTAGCTAATGCTGGAAGTAACAGTGTGTCTGTGCTACTCAACTCCGGTGGAGGTAACTTTACGCGCCAAGCAGATATTGCTGTGGGATCGAAGCCTTCCGCGATCGCAACGGCTGATTTCGAGGGCGACGGTAAAGTCGATATTGTTGTAGCTAATGCTGATAGTAATAATTTTTCATTGTTGCTCAACTCCACTTCGGTTAGCTTCACGCGCCAAGATATTGCTGTAGGATCGGGCCCATCTTTTATAGCAGTAGATGATTTCGACCTGGATAAAAAACCCGATATTGTTGTTGTAAATAAGTTGAGCAACAATATCTCAGTGTTGATTAATAAGGGTATTTCTATATCGACACCAACTCCCACGCCGATCGCAGCCACACCAATTTCCCCACCGATCACAGCCACACCAACTCCCCTGCCAGTACCGACACCAACTCCCACTCCCCTACCAGTACCGACACCAACTCCCACTCCCACACCAGTATCGACATCAACTCCTACGCCTACACCAGTATCGACATCAACTCCTACGCCTACACCAGTACCGACAACTCCTACACCCACACCAGTACCGATAACAACTCCTACACCCACACCAGTATCAACACCAGTACCAACATCAACACCCACACCCACGTCTATTCCCATTGCGCCTGGAATTTTGGTACAACTGCCTCCCACAGCTACTCCGATACCTATACCGGAATCGATAGCTGAAACAATTTCCAACGCCATAAATTCTTTTAACTCCTCGCCAATACCGACACCAACACCAACAGCAACACCCGCACCAACGCCAACACCAAAATTAACACCGACACCAACACCAGTACCAATTTCTACGCCGACTCCCACTCCAAATTTAGTCTCAATACCTGCACCTATTTCTGTACCAGAATCGATACCAACATTAACGCCCGAACCGAGTCCGACTCCAACACCTTTGCGTGTAGTTTCTATCAACACACCGATCGCCGATCTGACAGGTAGTGGTGATGCGACAGGATTACCAGAAAACATCAGTGGAGATGGCTATTACCTGTTAACGGACGATGGTGATAGTAGCATTCCAGGGGAGGCGATCGCGCAAGGTATTTCTGCTCTATCTGGCAGCGATTTTCTGGTGGGAACCGAAGCTGCCGATTTAATTAATGGTAATGAAGGGGCCGATACGTTGTTCGGAAAAGGCAGTAACGATCTACTTTTTGGCGGTAAGGGTTCGGATTTCCTGGATGGCGGTGATGGCAATGACTTTATTTGCGGTGACAATCATAACGACACGCTGATTGGAGGAGATAGCAATGATGTTTTACAAGGTGGTAAGGGTTCGGATGTACTTAATGGCGGTGCTGGCGATGATGTTTTGATTGGCGATCGCGATCAAGATATTCTGATTGGTGGAGATGGAAATGATGCTTTTATCCTGTCTGCAAGTCAGGGAACTACCCAAGTTGAGCAAGCCGATGTCATTATTGATTTTTTCAAGGGAGATGCGATCGGTTTAAGTGAAGGCATTACCTTTGCCGATCTCTCCTTTGAGCCAGTGATGTTACAGCTAGATGGAGCCATACCTGTTGCTTCTACGGCGATTAAAACTGGTGACAATTATTTGGCGATCATTAAAGAAGTAGCTGCGACTGAATTAATTATCAATTCCTTCTTCGACTCCTGAAGGGGTGACAATCTGCTCCAAAACCGTCGCTTGTTTATCAGATGCTTGCAGTTGGCTCATTAAACTAGGCTCCCTGACGGGGTTGTCACCCCGTCAACAAGATTTCAGCATAAAACTGTGGAAATAATACAATAATATATGATTCATGTTAAGTGAGTGCTGCGAGTTTAACGAAAATCTGTTCCCGCGCTAAACCGAAACATTAATATTTTTTCCGAAGGTTTGATAGTACCATCAATACGCCGATATTCTGCCCACTGTTTCACTCCCATATCGCGAAAACCTAGTTTCTGATACAGTGCGTAAGCTTCTGGGCGGCATACAGAAACCCGCAGTAAAGTCGGTTGCTCTTTAAGAACACCTATCGCCTTCATCAATTGAGTGCCACCACCCTGATGCCGAAACGCTTTTACTACGCCCAAGTCCGCAATATAATCTAAATTTTCAACATCAATTTGAAAGCACTCCTGAAAGAAATTTGCGGAGAGCGACACCGGATTATTTGAAAATAATGCCGAGCTTTCCCATAGTTTACTCACCTTGAAGGGAATGCTCGCACACAAGCCTATAACTTGATTATCAGGCGCCAACGCAACTGCCAACTTCCCTAATTTTAAATAGGAACTTAGAATTTGTTCCAAATCAGAATTACTCCATTGCTGAAATTCTGGGGGTTCAGCAAAAATGTTCTGATAAATTTCGATTAAGGAAGATAGGTGAACAGGAAAAGTGCGTGAATTAACAACCTCAATTTTATACTGCATTTACTTCATATACTATCGCTCATTCGTTTCACCTTACATCTAAGCTGTCTGGGCGCTTAAAACTTCGCCGATTCGACAAACTTCGCCAAGAAACGACACAAAAGTGAAGTTTTCAATGAAAATCATGCGCTTGCGCCTCCACATCCCAGAATCGTCCTTGTAAAATCGCCAGCCAGGAAATTCGTATTGTTCAATAACGCGATCGCGTAATAAATATTCGTGCATTTTATCCAACTCGCTTTGATCGTCCAGAGCACTGCCGTCCGAGCCAATTAGCTCCGCTGCCGTTTTTTGCTGAGCTGCTAGCGCAGCTCCGTTGGCAAACAATATCCGCTGATCGGCTATTTGCTGGATGTAGACTGGGTTAGAACTTCCGTAAAGCGCCGCAAAATCAATTTGGCTTTGTTCTATTGGTGTGGCAGGGGAGAGTTTTTGGACGGCCGCTCCGATTTCTTTAGGCGTAGATATGACGGAATTCTGTAGTTCGCTCGATTCAGTATTAGCGATCGCTTTCAGCTTTGAATCGAACTGATAGCCACGCACCGCGCTTGGCCAGCGCAGCTCAACGATGCCGCCTAAATTTTCGGCCGTTTGAACTAACTCCTGGCAAAGTCTTTCTAGCCAGCAATCAGCAGCTTGCTGGCTAGGAGCGATGATTGAAGGTGTTCCGTTGTTTAGCTCCACTCTCCAGCCATCTGGTAAATATTCGTGTAATTCCATAATTATTTATCTCCCTATAGGTTCTGTTCGCATTCGCACGGAAAACTTTGCTGATACAGATCGATTAACTTTTGAGCTTCCCAACCAAGGGCCGCAGCTAATTTCACAAGCTCCACCGGACTAGGCTTTCCACCAGAGCGCAGCAACAAAAGTTTATCTTCAGGAATCGTGGTTTCCTGGCGGAAAAATTCAAGCTGCTTCTCGATCAACTCGCTTATAGACGAGTAGTCTTCCATTGACTGGCGATCGCGCTTTACCATTGGTGGCGATCGCCGTTGCACGTCGGTATCTTCAAAATCCAAGGAATATCCCCTGGCTTTCAAAGCTTCATCAATGAGATTGCAAGCCATTGCTGCCTCTGACCTCTTTTCGGATTTGGCAATGCTGGCAACCAGTTCTCGGCGCTCAGTACCAATGGTGATCTTCAGCCAAGGCGATTTTTTTTGATTCATAGTAACTCATTCTAGTTTTTATGACTCAATTATCCCCTTTGTCACCCCTTAAGAGTATAAAGGACACACGACACCTTAAGAAACCTTAAGACTCTAATAGAGAATACTTGACACGCTACGATTCATAAATCATAATCAAAAAATAAGCCAGCCGCTCACGACTACGAATCAAGAAGCGACTGACTTTAGCCCCCTAATCAAAAGGAGCGATCGCTATGTTAGCAGTTACAGAAGAAGTATTCAAATTTGGTAGTGTACCCGAAGCTGCGATCCGTATTGCCGAAAGTGTGATCGCTCTGCTACAGAGTCATTCCGCTCAAGCCTCTTGCCTCAAAGAGGAAGGGTTAAAAATCGGGGAGAGGTTAGCCCAAGTCGAAGCAGCGTTAGGAAAAGCCGAATTTACGCGCTGGCTCAAGCACCACTTCCAGAAAGAAATAGTGCGCTATTTCCGCAACCTCACAAAACAAGCTCAACTAATAGAAAAATACCCCGAATTGTGATCGCGCATCCTATCCCTCCCCCTGTGTCACTCAGCCGCACTCATGGCTGGAACCGAGCAACAAATTGAAGAAATCCTCACAGCCGAAACCAAGTGGACAGTAGCGCTCATTAAAGAAAAACTGCAACCCAAGAAAATCACCCCCGGTGTTCACGCCACAGATTCCGACTGGAAAATTGTCAAAGCGATTTTTAGAATAGGCGATACTGATATTGAATCCTTGAAAGAACAAGCAAGCATCAGAGCCGCAGTTGCACCAATATCCACAGACCACATCTTGGCCCAGAAATAGCGAAGCTGACACCAGCCGCAAAGTAGCACTTCAAACCATTATGTCAATGTACCCATAAGATTGCCACGACTGGAAGGATAAACTTGCCGCGACTGTGGCTGTGACATTCACTCTAGCGTTAAGTAGCCACCCAACATCTGCAACAGTTGGAAGCATAAGATTGCCGTTAACTAAAAATGGAACCATAAAGCTGCCAAAAATTTAAGATTTTTTCTGTCATTGGAAGCGGTAAGCTTAAATCAAGCACTCAAGCCAGTGCCAAGAGGACTTGAAGGTAAAAGCTTTACCCCTGTGTCCAAGAAAAAACAAGGCATTAGTTGTGAGTTGCATCTAGAACCAAAGCTGGAGATGCCAGTATGCTCACAACAGAAGAGTTCGATAACTGGTGTAATCGTAACAACCTATCGGCACTGCAAAAAAAGACAATAGAAATCATCCGTAGCAGTGAACCAGCACGGCGCGTAGGTGGAGGTAGAAAGAATGTTTCTGGATTTTATCCCAGTCAGAAAATGGGCAGAAGCATTCAGTTTGAATCCCACAAGCTAGAGTTAGCATTAATTTACCAATTAGAACACGACTGGAATATCTTAGAATTTTATGACCAGCCACCATCGATTAAGCTGCAATATCAGTCCCCATCAGGTCGAAATATTGGCTTTTTCTACACTCCAGACTTTTTTGTACTCAAAAGAACAACCGCTGGATGGATAGAGTGTAAAACAGAAAGAGAACTGAAAAAGAAAGTAGAAAAACAGCCACAGCATTACAATTGTGGAGAAGATGGTCAGTGGCAAATGCCCTTGGCTACAGAATACGCAGCCCAACTGGGAATGGACTTTTGTGTCTGGTCAGATGCTCAAATAAATTGGGTGTTACAACGCAACATCATCTTTTTAGAAGACTATTACCGAAGTGAATATCCAACTTTAGAAACAACAACAACTCAACTGCTACGTAGCATAATCTCAAGCCAACCAGGAATTGCACTCAATCAGTTATTGGGTCAAAATTGGGGAATTAAACCCGATGAAATTTATTCCCTAATTGCCACCGAACAAATCTATGTAGACCTCAGTGCAGCCCCTCTAGTCGAACCCCAAAACTGTAAAGTTTTTCCAGACCGTACCACAGCACAAACTTATCAATCGCTGAAGTCGTCATCTTCAATGGATACTATTAGTCTACCAGTGGTAGATATAGCGCCCTCTACACCAATTTGTTGGGATGGCAGAAGCTATACCATAGTTCAAAGCGGTGAAACAGAAGTTGCTCTGCTCGATCAGTCCGGAGAGTTAGTGGCATTGCGACACGCAGAGTTTAACCGCCTTCTTCAGTTAGGAAAAATCACAGCTTTAACCACTACTAATTCAAATACTTTCAGCGAACAAATCACAGATTTACTCAAGAAAGCCAGCCCTGCTGATTTAGAACAAGCCAATCGGCGCTACCATCTACTCCAATCCCATCTTTGGGGTCAACCAACAGCAAATCAAACTATACCGGAACGCACCTTGCGAGACTGGCAGGCTAAATATCGCATCGCGCAGCAAAAGTACGGCTATGGGTACATCGGATTGCTAACAACTTCTCATACCAAGGGCAACCGCAACCGCAAACTGCCCCAACAGATTTTAGAACTGATGACCGAGTTTATTACCCAAGATTACGAAACCCATAAACAAAAACGAAAATCTGAAGTTTACGGAGCTTTTGCCCGCGCCTGCTCAACTGCCGGAATTCCAGAGAACCAAATTCCTAGCTACAAGACATTCATTCAAGAAATCAAACGACATTCAGGCTACAACCAAACCCGGAAGCGGCAAGGACAAAGAGCCGCTTACCCACAGCAACCTTTCTACTGGGAGTTAGAACTGACCACCCCCCGACATGGAGACCGTCCCTTCGAGATTGGTCATATCGACCATACTCAGCTAGATATAGGGCTTGCTGAATAAGTTAGGAAAAATCGCGTAGGCGAAGCCAGCCTCCGGCATCGCACTTGATGGGCAATTCAAGCTCGGCGAAACATAACTTTTTGTTGACTATAGCTTCCCCAGTTATAGCTTTTAATAATCA
>NZ_JAQMUA010000026.1:0-7287 GCF_028330895.1 Kamptonema animale CS-326
CCTCTGGGCGGTATCTTTACCGCCCAGAGGGCGGCGTTACATCAGAAGTATGCCTGCAATTTATTCCCTCTTCCTTCTTTCTTGTTTCTTCCCTAATAGACATCTCGGAAAAATCCAGTCAAAGGCAGGCAAGATGCCTGCCCCACAATGTTTATTCGAGATGCCTAATCAACTCCCTCTATGGGTGCAAATCCTTGGCGCTGGATATTTTCTGTGATAGTGCGGGGTTCGAGAAATTGCAGTAAATAATCGGGGCCCCCTGCTTTAGAACCCACTCCTGAAAGCTTAAACCCACCAAAGGGTTGCCGGGATACAATTGCACCAGTAATTCCCCGATTTATATACAGGTTGCCGACTTCAAAATCTGCTTTTGCCTGTTCAATATGGGAAGGAGTGCGAGAATATAATCCGCCAGTTAAAGCGAAGTTTGTACTGTTAGCAATTGCTAGTGCTTCGCTGAAGTTTTTCGCCCGAATTACGGATAATACTGGGCCAAATATTTCTTCTTGGGCAATTGTTGCTGTGGGGGATACTTCGCTAAAGATTACTGGGCCGATAAAATAACCATTATCGGGTGCGGGCATCTCTAAAGCAACTTTCGCTTCGGCGCGGCCTTTTTCGATGTATTCGCGAATGCGATCGCGTGCGTTAGCATCAATTACAGGGCCAACTTGGGTACTGGGAATTTCAGCGGGGCCAATATTTAGCGATCGCGCAGCTTCTACTAACCGCGTCACAAAAGTATTATACACCGATTCCACCACAATGACTCGCGAACAAGCGGAACATTTTTGGCCGCTGTAACCAAAAGCAGAATGCACAACACCTGCAACTGCTTGATCTAAATCGGCACTTTCATCGACGACGATGCCATTTTTTCCACCCATTTCTGCGATTACTCGCTTCAGGTGTTTTTGTCCCGGTTGCAGAATCGCAGCATCCGCATAAATGCGACAACCCACTTCTTGAGAACCAGTAAAAGTAATCATCTGAACGTCGGGATGTTTCACCATATAAGCACCTACCGACGAACCCCGACAAGGGACATATTGAAATACGCCTTGAGGCACACCTGCATCAACCAAAATTTCCGCTATTTTGGCAGCAATTACTGATGAAACTTCCGCTGGTTTGAGCAAAGTACAATTACCAGCAACCAAAGATGCTACTGTCATCCCCACCGGAATTGCGAGGGGGAAATTCCAAGGAGAAATTATTAAGGAAATCCCGCGCGGTTGATATTGGTAGCGGTTAGTTTCGCCAGCAACATCGTAATTTTTACCATCTTCTAACCGTTCCATTTCATCGGCGTAGTAGCGGCAAAAATCTATAGCTTCTGAAACTTCACCGTCGCATTCCCGTAAAGGTTTACCAACTTCAAACACCATCCAACCTGATAACTCATGTCGGCGCTGTTCCATTAATTCAGCGGCTTTTCGCAATACACCTGCACGCTGCCTAACTGGTGTTTTCCGCCAACTTGGAAAAGCATCTTTTGCTGCTTTTAGTGCTTGTTTTGCTTGTTCCTCGGAAAGCAATCCGATTTTACCAATAACTTCACTGGGATTAGAAGGATTGACAGAATTAACTGTTTCTGTTGTTGTCTGATATTCCCCATTAATCAAAGGAAGATAGGTTTTACCTAACTGTTGTCGCACTGATTCCATAGCTTTTTGTCCTGCTTCCCGTAATTTTTCATCAGCATAATCAGTATCGGCGACATTCGGGAAAACTCGATCGTAAACTAAGGCATCTTTCCCATTAGCAACTGGTGCGGCTAATAATTCCTCAATTGGTCTATTTTCTGAACTTTGGCGCAGGAATGAACTGTTAGCAGTATTCTCTAACAAACGGCGAATTAAATAAGACATTCCTGGCAGTAAATCGCCGTAAGGACAATAAACTCGCACTCGATAGCCGCGTTCGACTAATATCTTCGCTAACTTATCTCCCATCCCGTATAAAACCTGCATTTCAAAGCGGCGGCGGGGGATATTTAGGGTTTCCGCAATAGCAATTGCTCTAGCTTGCGATCGCACATTGTGACTGCCGATTGCTGCATACAAATATTCGTGATTTTCCAGCAATATTTGCGTCATCCGCTCGAAGTTTGCGTCAGTAGCAGCTTTATCATTATAGACTGGCTGCGGCCAATCTTTCTGCATTGCCAAGATAGTTTCCTGATCCCAGTAAGCGCCTTTAACTAACCGCACAGTTAGGGGAAATCCGCGCAATTTCGCCCAAGAAATCAGGTCATTTAAGTCATCTTCACTATCGCGCAGATAGGCTTGCATCGTCACGCCAATATCTGTGCGACTGCGAAATTCTTCTTCTAACAATAGCTGTTTGAGGATGCTTAAAGTTAAGTCTTTATAAGCATATTGTTCCATGTCGAAGTGTACGGCAGCGCCCAATTCTTGAGCGCGACGGAGTAAAATGCGAATGCGATCGCTTACTCTTTCTTGACTTCCTTTAGCATCCAGCGGATCAAACTGAGAATAAAACGCCGTTAACTTAACAGAAACCTGAACTCGCGGCAAAGTTTCACCATCAGCTTTATCAATCGCATCTACAGGCGACCAATTCTTAGCTGCATTGGTCAATTCTGCCATTAATTCTAAGTAGCGATCTAGATAAGATTGTGCTTCAGCTTCAGTAATTACTGCTTCCCCTAAAAGGTCAACTGTGAAAGCCATTTTATCCTTTCGCAGTCGTTCTAGAGTTTTGATAATTTGCTTGATATTTTCCCCGGCAATATATTTATGCGCTAAGGTTTCTACAGCAGGTGCAACTGTTGTCGCTGCGAGTTGTCCGGGAACTGAATCTGCATTCGCAAAATTGAGCAATTTTTTAAGTGCTTCTGGCAATTCTACCTCTTCTGCTGTTAGGTATTCTTGCAAGTGACGGGCAATTTCTGGTTTGCTACGGAGTGCAGGTAAACAGTCAATAAAGCGAAATAATTGTACTCGCAAACCAGGACTCGCCATCGCCCAATCTAGTAATTTATCATCCCAGCGCATTTGGTCTTGTAATTGGCCAAAAAAGGAGCGCTTTTTCTCTTGGGTAGCACTCAGGAGTTGTTTGGCGATTTCCTGAGTTTTAGTTTCGTAGGTGCTATCGGATACTTGTACAACCACAGCTTTCTGGAGGAATTAATGATGGGAATTGGGAGTTGGGTAAAGTTTTGTCTGGCTTAGTACCCATTGCTCGACTATTTTAATTATACCAGCAATAAGGTAAAATCGCTCTTGGTAGCAGAGGATAAACTAATGCGCTGGATTCGGTTATGTCGCGATCGCTCTTGTTAATGGTTTCGGGGTAGTAGTGCCAAAGTAGTGAAGCAATCTCAAGCTTTGATTTTTCGCCCTCAGTGCGTTAGTCCTGTTTAAGTTGGTTTTGGGCGCGATCGCTATTACAATAATTATGCTTGCCTCGTTTTGGGACGATCGCGGGGGCATCGCCCCTACGTTATCAATGATATAATAAACTAATAATTTTGAAAATAATGTAATCAAATAACAAAAATCTCATTTATGCTCAAAAAACTACGTTTACAAAAATTTAAAAATTTCAAAAATACCGAACTCCATCTCGGTCAATTTACTATTTTAATCGGAGAAAATGCGTCTGGAAAAAGTAATATCCGAGATGCGCTACGGTTTTTACACGGCATTTCTCGCGGCTATAACCTTGCTGAAATTATGGGGGAGAAATATGTAGAAGGTGGTGTTTTACAATGGCGTGGGCTTCGGGGAGGAACGCGAGAGACAGCGTTTCAAGGTGCTAATTTTGCTTTAGAAGTTACATTTTCTATCACTAATGATTTTGGGATGGAACAAGAAGCCACCTATCAGATTGAGGTGAATCTGGGAAGTGAGAGAAAACCACCAATTCTCCTTACGGAAAGATTAACTTTTAGTGAAGACTCATACAGTTTATTTGAAGTAAAATTAACAAACAGTTTTATTATTGAAGTTTTTCAAGTATGTAATCAACCATACGGAAACTTTTCAACAAATAGTATTAGTTTCAATATACCCATTCTTTCACAATTAGCGAAAGTACCGATGGAAAATGTTAGTGTAAAAGAAGGATTTATACTAGCAACTTCAATTAGAGGGAAATTAAAGGCTGCTTTACAAGCATTTAATGATATGCGATTTCTGGATCTCAATCCAGAAGCGATGCGTTTACCATCTGTCCCCGGACAGACTATTTTAGGCGATCGCGGTGAAAATCTTTCATCCGTACTTCTTGATATTTGTCAAGACCCCCAAAAAAAAGAAACGCTACTGGAATGGATACAAGAACTTACCCCAATGGATGCCAAAGATTTTGAGTTTCCTACTGATTTTACAGGTAAAACTTTACTCACTTTAGTAGAAGATAGTGGACAAAAAATATCGGCCTATAGTGCATCAGATGGAACCCTACGGTTTTTGGCAATGATCGCAGCTTTACTAGGTTCAGATCCAGCCAAAATCTACTTTTTTGAAGAACTAGATAACGGCATTCACCCCACCCGCTTACACCTTTTAATTCAACTGATTGAACGCCAAGTATCCCAGGGAAAAACCCAAGTTATTGCTACTACGCATTCTTCACAATTACTTAGACTGATTAGCCCCAAAACCTTAGAATCAGTCTCATTAATCTATCGGTTAGAAAATCGACCCGATGCCCAAATTATCCGCGTTTTAGATATGCCAAATGCCCAAGAAGTTTTGGAAAAACAAAATTTAGCCCACCTGCATGAATCAGCTTGGTTAGAAAATGTGATGGAATTTATGAGCGATGATGAGGTGGAAGAATGAACGTTTTAGTAATTCCCGAAGATTTCCGCAAAGATCAATATATGCTTGAGCCAATTATTAAGGCAATGATGAAAGCTATTGGTAAATCTAGGGCTAAAGTAAGAATTTGTCGAGATCCCCTATTGGGAGGAATCAGCGAAGCCTCCAAATGGGAAAATATGGAAGCTATTATTAATCAGTATCGGATGGTTGATTTATTTCTACTTTGTGTAGATCGGGATGGGAAAGAAGGTAGAAAAAAAGCCTTAGAAAATATTGAAAATCAAGCTAGTAAGATTTTAACAGATCGCCAGTTGTTCCTAGCAGAAAATGCTTGGCAAGAAATAGAGGTTTGGGTTCTAGCAGGTCAGGATTTACCAAAAGAGTATAATTGGCAAAAGATTCGTGAAGAAATCAACCCTAAAGAAACCTATTTTGTGCCATTTGCCCAACAGCGAAATCTATTAGATACGCCGGGAGAAGGACGTAAACCACTAGCAGAAGAAGCTGCGAAACGATATGGTCGCATTCGTCAACTTTGCCCAGAAGATATTGTTAACTTAGAAAATCGAATTAATACTTGGATAGAAGAAAATCTATGATATTATTATATTTAAGTGCAGCAGATTTAGCAAATGCTTGGGCTTATGCTGACGCGCATCCCGAAGAAATTGAAGCTGCGATCGCTAGAAATGAGGAAGATTAAAATGGCGCGTCTTTATGCAGATGAAAATTTTCCTTTGGTAATAGTGGAATTGCTACGAACTTTTGGTCACGATATTGTTAACATCCCTAATTAAGTTAAGATATGTAACACAAACTTTGCTAAGGAAATTATGGATAGGAATAAAAATCAGAAGGTCTGCATCGTCACGGGTGGAAACTCTGGGATAGGTCTGATGACTGCTGTAGGTCTAGCAAAATTGGGAAATCGCGTATTTATTGGCTGTCGTTCCATTGCCAAAGCCACAATTGCTGTCGATTATATCCGTCGGGAAAGTGGAAATCCGCAGGTTGAATTTCTCCCTTTAGATTTATCTTCTCTTGACTCGGTACGCAGATTTGTCGATCTATTTTTGTCAAAGCAGCTTCCTCTTCAGATATTAGTCAATAATGCGGGGATTTTCAACAATATGGGTACAACAAAAGAAGGTTTTGAGATGATTTGGGGAACTAACTATCTCGGTCATTTTTTGTTGACTCACTTACTACTGGAAAACCTCAAAAATTCAGCGCCGAGTAGAATTGTGATGGTAGCTTCTGACTTAGCATTGCGACCAACTGCAATTAATTGGGACTCTTTAGTTAAAAAAACTCCATTAAATTTTCTTGAACTTTATGCTATTTCTAAGCTATGTTTATTATTATTAACTGCGGAATTAGGGCGGCGGTTAAGCGATACCAATGTGAGCGTTAATGCAGTGCATCCGGGGTTTGTTCAGTCTAATATTACTTTGGGACACCGATTGAGTCGGTATTTGGGTTTAGGTGTTTCGCTTAAAGATGGCGCTGCGGGGGTAATCTCGACTGCAATAGATCCCATTTTTGAGGGTGTAAGCGGTAGATTTTACGATCGCAAAGGTAAGGAAATTATGCTTCCCGATCTTGCTAAAAATATTGAATTGGCTAAAGAACTATGGGAACGTAGTTTGCTGTGGACGGGTGGCAATTTACAGGAAAATAAAGTTTCAAGAGTAAGAGAAAATGATTCTAATATTAGCTTACCATATTCTCTGGCTTTGAATCAAGTAGAAATTGCCGATATTGCCAAAATAACGTTACAAAATATTTTGCCCAAACCACCCAAAAAGTTATTGATCGTTAGCTTTTTTCGTCTGCTGTTTAAATTAGAGTTTGGTTCTTTATTGTTGCTACTAATCCAAACTATTAAAAAGGAATTTCACATGGAAAGGCATCTGGACTCGCCTGCAATTTTGGCCTTATGTCAAGATCCACAATTACTACAAAAGTTGAAAGAATATTTAGGTGAAGAGTTAATTTTATGGCGTTCTGAAATTTGGGCAAATTATCCGTCTCAGCAGTTAATTCCTTTTTGGCATCGCGATTCTTATCCAAAGCTTTTGGAAGGTGTGGGTAAAAGTATTAATGTTTATATCGCTCTTACTGAAGTTAATGAGTTTAATGGATTTGAGTATATACCGACTGCTATTATGAGCAATGATTTGTCAATAAAAGTCACAGATCCTTTTAGTGGAAATAACTTTTTTGATATAGGTAGCGATTTAGAAAAACAGGCGTTGCCAGTTGTACTTCAACCAGGAGAATTTGTGATTTTTACGGAGGAAATTGTGCATCGATCGCTTCGCAATAGTAGCGGAAAGGTAAGGCTTTCATTAACTCTGCGTGTTACTCAACCTGGGATGAAAATACTACCTGGTTATAGCCCTTTTTATAAGCGGCCTGTATTATTGTTAAATGTTAACGGTTAACAGTTAACTGTTAACCGTTATACCAATTACGTAACGCCCCCCAA
>NZ_JAQMUA010000294.1:0-12251 GCF_028330895.1 Kamptonema animale CS-326
AAGGAAGAAGGAAGAAGGAAGAAGGAAGAAGGAAGAAGGAAGAAGGAAGAAGGAAGAAGGAAGAGGGAAAGGGAAAGAGATAATTAGCGAGATAAAATTGGAGGAAAAAAGCCAATTACCAATTACCAATTACCAATTACCAATTACCAATTACCAATTACCAATTAGGGAAATTTGCCAATACCTCGCACAAACTTACCTACATTTAGGGAATGCTTTATTTGAGTATGGTGGATACGAGCAGGCAGAAATTTATTATCAAAAAGCTTTACAAATTCAGCCGAATAATGCAGAAATTTACTGGCAGCTAGGTAAGAGTTTAGCCAAGCAAGAACGGTTGAATGCTGCGATCGTTGTTTATCATCTTGCCCTAGCAATTCAACCTGAGTTAACCCAGGTTTATTTTGAATTAGGAAATCTGCTAGAAAAACAGCAGCATTACGAGTCGGCGATCGGATATTACGAAAAAGTTTTAACTTTGCCCTCTCTAGGAAGATTAAGAACCGGGGATTTTCCTCCCTCAAATTCCCCCATTCATAAACTCCCACAAGGTATTTACTTATCTACTTCAGACTGGATTATTGCCAGCAAATTAGATCGCAGCAATTATCGTGAAATAATCTGTGAAGATGTAGAAAATATCGCCACTCACCAATTATCAATTACCAATAACCAATTACCCAAATCCGACTGCGGCGGTTTAACCTGTGGGCCTTGCTTAAAACGCATCTCTGATTGGTTTGAACCGATTCATTTAGGTTGGGGTGTTCATGTTTTGTCAAATTCTCAACCAATTCCCGTAGACTCCCCGAAAACCTTTGTTGCCGTAGTCCCAGACGGACGAGCTTGGATTGTTCCCCAGAAAAGTTATTGGCTACTTTGCAGCGCGATCGCAGTCATTACTCCTGACAATTATTTATTAGCAGATCTTTCCCGCGATTATCCTAATTTTTTGCCGGGATGTCAAAATCACGACCCTACTAAACATAGCATTTTTAAGCTAGAATCATTACCTCCTTTAGAACAAATTGATGGTACTGTTGCCGTATTATCTGGACTATCGGGAAATGTCTATTTTCACTGGATGTTAGATGTTTTACCTAGAATTGAATTGCTCCGACTAAGTGGCACAGATTTTGATAAAATAGATTGGTTTTTAGTGAATAATTGTCAGCAGCAATTTCAGCGAGAAACATTAAAAGCTTTAGGAATCCCCGAAAACAAAATTTTAGAGAGCGATTGCCATCCCCACATTCAAGCAAAGCAATTAATTGTTCCCTCTTTTCCAGGGTATTTAGGTTGGCCACCGCTTTGGGCTGTTAATTTTCTCAGGCGCGTGTTTCTTGCAGGAATTACTCCTTTGAGCAGTTATCCCGATCGCATTTACATTAGCCGAAACAAAGCTAGATATCGGCGCGTCTTCAATGAAGAAGATGTGATGGAGGAATTAAGCAAATTTGGGTTTGTGAGAATCTTTCTAGAATCTATGCCCTTGCAGGAGCAGATAGCGTTATTCTTTCATGCTAAAATGATAGTTACACCGCACGGGAGCGGTTTGACAAATACAATCTTCTGTCAAGCAGGAACTAAGGTCATAGAATTAGTTTCACCTCACTATGTGGGTCACTATTACTGGCCGAGTAGCCATTATCTGCACCTCGACCATTATTATTTAACAGGTGAGGTGTTTGAATGTTATCCTATTAGACAATTGATGTATCAAAACTCCCTGACGGAAGATATTATGGTGAACTTGAGTTCGCTCAAGAAGATGATGGAAATTATAGGTTTGTGATTTTATTGACATCGGATGAGGTATAGATATGACATCAACTCAAAATATGGAAACGGTAGCGGTTAACTTTAACCAGCAAGCAGAAATTTATTTAGCCCAAGGCAAATTAAATGAAGCAATTGCAGCTTGCGAAGAAGCGTTGAAACTTCAACCGAATTTTGCAGGCGCTTACCGTACTTTAGCTAGAATTTGGACGCAGTTAAAAAAAGCTGAAACCGCAGCAGATTGCTGGTATCAAGCGCTAACTCTCGATCCGAATTGGGCAACCGCTGAGGAACATTTAACTTTAGGCAATACTTTAGTAGAACAGGGAAAGCTGGAGGAAGCTATTGCTTGTTACCAACAAGCAATTCAGACAGATCCAAATTTAGTACAAGCTTACCACAATTTAGGGGAAATTTTCACAAGTAAAAATAAATTTGAGGAAGCAATCGCCTATTACCGCCAAGCGATTAAACTCAAACCTGATGCTTTTGGAAGTCACCACAGTTTAGGGAAACTATTAGCAGCTAAAGGCAACATTGATGAAGCAATTGCCTGTCAACATAAAAGCCTTGAAATCAATCCCAATTATGTTCGTGCTTATCACAGTTTAGGAAATGTTTTGGTACAAAAGGGCGAGTTGGATTCAGCTATTGCTTATTACAGCAAAGCGATTGAACTCAACCCAAATTACTGTTGGTCATACAACAGTTTAGGAGATGTCTTTCTCAAACAAGAACGTTGGGATAAAGCCATAAATAGTTATCAGAAAGCCATTGAGATGAAAGGTGATATTCCTTGGTTTTACTATAACTTAGCTGTTGCTCTGACCAATCTAAAATCCTGGGACGAAGCACTTGCAGGTTATCTCTCGGCTCTTCAGCTTCAGCGAGATTTGCCTGGAATTTACAACCGCATCGGATATGTTCTGCGACAGCGTACAGCCTCAGATTTAGAGGCAACAGTTAGAGACTATTGCCAAGCTATTCAAGTGAATTCAGATAATGGAAAAACTTACTACAACCTGCTAAATATCGTCACAGATAGTAGCGAGTTTTATGTTGATTTAGCAAATAATTTAACCAAACAACATCAGTTTAGTGGAGCGATTGTTTTTTATCAAATAGCATTGCACATTAATCCAGAAGATGCTAAAGTTGCCTCAGAGTTAGAGAATGTCTTAGCAAGAAAAGATGAGTTGGATCGGCAAATATCTGTTTATCGCAGCCAGATAGAAATTGACCCAAACTCTGCGGTTGCCTATACTGATTTAGGGAATATATTACCTAAATATGGAGAGCTAGAGGAAGCGATTGTCTGCCATCAAAAAGCTAGTGAATTAAGAGGTTGGCATCAATGTGCTACTAACAAATATCAATTTACACAAGATTGGTTTACTCATAATATCCCCATCTGGGAAAAACATTTACAGCAATTTGCCGGGATGCCGGGAATTAATATCTTAGAAATAGGCAGTTTCCAAGGAATGTCTACTTGCTGGCTTCTAGATCGTATTCTAACAGACACGATAGCAAGAATCACATCTATCGATCTCTATTTTCAGGCACAGTTTGATGGCAATATTGCTAAAACTGGAGGAGCAGAGAAAGTAATTAAGTTAGAGGGGCTATCTCAGGATTTATTGGTAACTCTGACACCAGATTACTATGAAGTAGCTTACATCGATGGCTGTCACAAAGCTAGCAGCGTTTTGGAAGATACAATCCTCTCTTGGCGGCTGGTAAAAGTAGGCGGTTTGATAATTTTTGACGATTACGAATTTACTTTTCCCGAAAATCCAGAGCAAAATCCTAAGCTAGGGATAGATACTTTTATTTCAATGTATCAAAACCAATTAGAGGTGATTCACAAAGGTTATCAACTGATAGTAAAAAAAATCGCCAATGAGAAGCAGTTAGAAGAGAAAGCTCTCTTAACTAATGCTTACCTAAATTTGGGAGAAGCGATAGCCGCCCAAGGTTATTTAGAGGAAGCAATTTCCCATTATCAAAAAGCACTTGAATTTCAGCCCAAAATATCGGTGCCGGAACTGGATATCAAAGACTTCCTAACGAAAGAAGGCGAAATCAAACTAGCAGACTTCCCGGACAGTTTAAAATTCCGAGAATGGCATAAAAATCAGGTTTCATTAGTTTACCACAAATTAGGAAAGTTACTGCAAGAAAAAAAAGAGTTAAACCGAGCAGTATCTATCTATTGGCGTTCGATTAATCTTAACCCGAATTTCAGTTGGTCTTACCACTATTTAGGGGAAATTTTACAAGAATTAGGGGAAGACGAGCGAGCTATTGCTGTCTACCGTCGCGCTATTGAATTAAACCCTGATTTCTGTTGGTCTTACAACAATTTAGGGGATGTCCTGATGCAACTTTCTAGATGGGAAGAAGCTGCGGCGGCTTATCGGCAGGGGATTAAAATCAACCCTGATTTTTGTTGGTTATATAACAAGTTAGGGGAGGCGTTGGTAAAAATTTCTGATTGGGAAGAAGCTGCGGATGCTTACCGCCGCTCAATTGTATTGAACCCTGATTTTTGTTGGTCTTACTATAGCTTAGGGGAAGTTTTGGAAGAACAGCAGTATTGGGAGGAAGCAGTTAGCGCTTATCGGCGTGCAGTTGAGCTGGAAGCGGAGGATACTTGGATGCGTAAAAAATTAGGAGATGCTCTACAACAACTAGGATTGTGGGATGAAGCAATGGCTATTTACGAACAGGCGATCGAAATAGATCCGAAGGCTTATTTTGCTTACGAAGGTTTGGGATTGTGCTTGTTGGAAAAGAAGGATTGGGAAGGGGCGATCGCTTCTTTCATAAAAGCGCTACAGATTAAACCAGACTTGTTAGAAGTTTATCACAAAGTTGGTTACGCCTTAGAAAAACAAGGTGAATTAGCAAAGTCCGAGTATCACTGTTGTGAGTATCAAATGCTACCGTTAAAGGTTTTGAAAAAATATTGTCAGTTTAGAGAAGATTTAACAGTATCCTCTGAATTTGACCCTACTATAAATTATATCAAAATTTCGCCTGCTGATGAAATTTCTTTATTACCTTCTAAAAGCCTTAATAGTAACAGCATATTTTTAGATGATAAATATTATTTACCAAAAACATTTGTTGCCGTCATTCCCGATGGTCGTGTCTGGGCGGATGTGATTACAAGCGCTGTAATTAATTCGGAAAATAAGCTAGTTACCGATATTTCTACGGGTTGTGCAGAATTAGTAATGGCTTCAGATAAATTAGCTCCTATTGAATACATAGATGGAAATGTTGCCTTTTTATCAGTACGCTGGGGCGGTGCAGCTTATTATCATTGGATGTTTGATGTCATTCCCCGCTTCGATCTTTTACGTCGTAGTGGGATAGAGATAGAGACAATAGATAAGTTTATAGTTAATAATACCGATCATTCATACGAAAAGGAAACTCTCAAAACTTTAGGTATTCCAGAAACAAAGATTATCGAGAGTAGTTGTGGTCTGCATATAAAAGCTGAAAATTTAGTAGTTCCGTCAATTTGTTACCAAGGAGTATCTCAAATATCAAAATGGGCTTGCGAGTTTATCAAGAGGGAATTTTTAAGAGAAAAAAGCAAGCCAAAAATAGACAAATTCAGGCGAATTTATATTAGCCGTGAGTTAGCTTCCTATCGTCGATTTATTAATGAAGAAGAGGTATTAAACTTTTTAGATAAATGGGGATTTGAAAGCGTTAAACTAGAAACTATGTCAGTGGCAGAACAGGCATCTTGTTTAGCAAATGCTGAAGTTGTGGTAGCGCCTCACGGTGCTGGATTGACTAATATTGTATTCTGTAAGCCAGGAACTAAAATTATAGAAATTTTTTCGCCGACATATCTTCCTAATTGCTACTGGATACTTAGTAATATATGTGGTTTGGAACATCACTATTTAATTGGGGATTTATTGGAAAATACCGATTCTCGCCTTCCTATACACCAAGATATTAAGGTTGACTTGGAGTTGCTAGAAAAGTTAATTTGGACTTATGGAATTATGTAACACCGCCCTCTGAGCGGTAAAGAAACCACCCAGAAAGCGGCGTTACGATCGGGCAAGATTATTATTAATTAAAGTGGTAGGTATGTGAAATGTGTGATGATTATAGTCAAGCAGAAGTTTATGATAAGTTAGGTGATGCTTTGCAAGAAAAAGGAGAGTTTGGAGAAGCTGCGATCGCTTACGAGCGCGCATCACAACTAAACTCTGAAGTTTCTTGGTATTTCCACAAATTAGGAGATGTTCTTGTCAAGCAAAAAAAATGGGTGGAAGCTATAGAGGCAAATCGTCGCGCAATTGAACTCAAGCCAGATTTTTCTTGGTCTTATCACAATTTAGGCTATGCTTTGCTCAAACAAGAACAGTGGAATGAAGCCGTCGCTGCTTACCGGAAAGCCATTGAGTTAAACCCTAATTTCTCTTGGTCTTATTATAATTTAGGCGATGCTCTGGCGTTGATGCAAGAATGGGATGAGGCGAGTGCAGCCTATTTTCGTGCTGTCGCAGTCGATCCAAATTTACCTGGAATTTATGAAAAATTTGGGGATGCTCTGCGGCAACGATCTGAGTTTGGTTTAGAGCAAGCTATTAATTATTATCACCCTAATTCTGAGCAAAAGTCAAGGTTAAGTTACACTAATTTACTAAGTTTTGTTACCCCAGATCCCGAACTCTATTCACAGTTAGGAAATGCTTTGGCAAAGCATAACCAGTTAGAGGGTGCAATTATTTTTTACCAAGCAACACTCGAAATTCAGCCAGATAATGCTGATGTTGCTAGTGAATTAGAGCGGCTATTAAAGAAAAAGAATGAGTTAGATATAGAACTGAACTCGTGCCGCAGAGCGATTAGAGAAAACCCCGATTCCTGTTGGTCTTACTACAATTTAGGGGTAGCACTGACGAGGCAATATAAATGCAATGAAGCTGCTGCGGCTTTCCTCCATGCTATGGAGTTGCATCCAGATTTCCATTGGTGGTTTTACTATAATTTATGGGAAGTTTTTACTAAGCAAGGAAAACTCGAACAAGCTGTTAGTTTATGCCACCGAGCAATTGAAATTAAACCCGATAGTTTTTGGCCTTACTTAAATTTAGGGGAAGCTTTAACTCGACAAGGTAAGCTCGATGAAGCGATCGCGTGTTATCAAACTGCAACTTACAAACAAACTTTAATATTACTTGCAGGTTCAGGACAAGAGCAAAAAAAATTAGAACCAGTACAAATTCCTGACTTTATTATCATTGGTTCTCAGCGTTGCGGCACGACTTCTCTTTACAGTTATCTGACTCAGCATCCGCAGATTTTGTCTCCTATTAAAAAGGAGGTCGATTTTTGGTCGTGGCATTTCAACAGAGGTATTGATTGGTATTTATCTCATTTTCCCCCACTTCCTCAAGGGCAACATTTTTTAACAGGAGAAGCTAGTCCCAGCTATCTTGATTATCGGGACGCAGCGCCAAGACTTTTCAATACTTTTCCGAAGGTAAAGCTAATTGTGCTGTTGAGGAATCCTGTAGATAGAGCCATTTCTCAATACTATCGCTGGGTGAGTTTAAATTGGGAAAATCGCTCTTTTGAAGAGGCAATCGCTGATGAGGTAGAAAGGCTGGAAAATAATCCTGATTATATTATAGGAGAAGAGCCAGGAAATTATTTAGCTCGCGGTATGTATGTTGAGTTTATTCAGAAATGGCTAGAGTTATTTCCGAGAGAACAGTTGCTAATTCTGAGGAGTGAAGACTTTTATGAACATACGGCAGTCGTGATGAAGCGAGTTTTAGAATTTGTCGGTTTACCGGAATATTATATTTCCGAGTATGCAAATTACAATCCAGGGTTCTATCCGTCCGTGAGCGAGTCAATGCGCTCCTGGCTCAGCAATTATTTCCGCCCTTATAATCAGCAATTGGAAGATTTTTTAGGGATGGAATTTAACTGGAAATAATTTATAAAGGTGAACTATTACCTATTTTATGCTTTAAATTAGCCATCAACAGGTATTCTTAGTTATAAGAAGACAAATGCTATATTTCCTTGAATAACTATGGCAATCGACAGTTTACCAGATCCAGAATTCACAGAGTCCAGCTCAGCAACAATTCCTACGATTAAACTGCTGACAATGTTCCGGCTGGGTTTGTTTCAGATGGGATTGGGCATTATGTCGCTGCTCACCCTGGGGGTACTCAATCGGCTGATGATTGATGAGCTTAAAGTCTTGCCTTGGATTGCTGCGGGTGCGATCGCTATGCACCAATTCATGTCACCGGCGCGGGTGTGGTTCGGCCAAATGTCGGACTCAAAAACTATTTTTGGCTACCACCGCACGGGTTTTGTCTGGATTGGAGCCGCACTTTTCACGACAACATCATTCATCGCGCTGCAAGTAGTTTGGCAACTCGGCGGTAGTTTGCAGGCTACAGGATGGAGTCCGCAAACTTATAGTTGGGCGGGAGTTCTAGCGCTAGTTTTTGCTTTTTATGGTTTAGTTTTGAGTGCGAGTTCCACACCTTTTGCTGCTCTTTTAGTAGATATTTCTGATGAAGACAACCGCTCCAAATTAATTGGAGTTGTTTGGTCAATGCTCATGGTTGGTATTGTATTGGGCGCAATTATTAGCTCTAAATTAATCAGTCGAGCTGAAGTTTGTGGAGCCGATATTTTGTCATACAATCCCTCTCTAGGGACACCAGTTACAGATTTAGCAAAATTGCAAAGCTCAATTAATCCTCTATTTGTAATTATGCCGGCAGTTGTATTTGGTTTATCTTTACTGGCAACTGTAGGTATAGAAAAAAAATACTCTCGCTTTGCTTTGCGTTCCAGTGCGGTTAACAGAGAGGATAAAATTAGTTTAGGTAAGGCTTTGAAAGTATTGACTGCTAGCCGCCAAACTGGTTTATTTTTCAGCTTTCTGCTGGTGCTAACTATTAGTTTGTTCATGCAGGACGCAATTATGGAACCCTACGGCGGCGAAGTTTTCGGAATGTGTATTTCGGAAACCACAAAGTTGAATGTTCCTTTTGGTATGGGGACGCTGATCGGTATTAGTGGCACAGGTTTTTTGATTTTACCGCGTTTAGGGAAGGTGAAAACGACTAAGCTGGGATGTACAGCAGCGGCGATTTGTTTTGGCTTAATTATCCTCTCTGGATTTACAGCCAACGCCGGATTACTAAAGGCTAGTTTGCTATTTTTTGGTTTTTCTGCTGGGGTATTGACTGCTGGTGCAACAAGTTTAATGCTGGATTTAACAGCGGCGGAAACCGCTGGTACTTTTATCGGTGCTTGGGGTTTATCTCAGGCAATGGCAAGGGGTTTAGCTACTGTCATCGGCGGCGTGGTTTTGAATTTAGGAAAGGTTGTTTTTGATGCCCCTGTGTTGGCTTATGGATTGGTTTTTGCGCTACAAGCTATAGGGATGGTGGCAGCAATTTTACTATTGGGGCGCGTAAATGTGAAAGAGTTTCGGGAGAATGCGAATAATGCGATCGCGTCTATTCTAGAAAATGAATTGGATTAATTTTTTTCCGCAGATGGACGCAGATAATTGTTATGATATATCTGCATTAATCTGCGGTTGTTTATTTTAACTCTCATGTGGGATTCAATTTTTAGTTTTGCCCAAAGTACGGCGGCTAGAGTCGGAGTACAATTGTTAAAGGATTTCGGTTCTGTCCAAGCTTCAGAAAAGTTAGATGGGAGTTTGGTAACTCAATCTGACAAGTGGGCGGATGCAGAAATTCGAGATGCAATTATGTCAGCTTTTCCTAGTCATGGAGTTTTAAGTGAAGAGGGAGAGCACGTTTTTCCAGGGAATGAATGGTGCTGGATAATTGACCCTTTGGATGGCACTACTAATTTTGCTAGAGGCATTCCTATTTGGGGAATTTCAATGGGTTTATTATATCAAGGAGTACCTGTTTTTGGTTACGTACATTTGCCACCCATAAATCAATCTTTTCACGGTTTTTGGTTGGGAGATTCTGGACTTAGTGGCAATTCTGGAGCTTTTTTGAACGATCGACAAATTCATTCTAGTGCTGATGCGCTGACTTCAAATCACTTTTTTAACATTTGTTCGCGCAGTATCGTAGTTGCACCTCAGATTCCTGCTAAAATTCGGATGTTAGGAATGGCTAGTTACAATTTTTTAACAGTGGCGGCGGGTGCGGTTTTAGGCGGGGTAGAAGCTACGCCAAAGATTTGGGATATTGCGGGGAGTTGGGTGATTTTAAAAGCGGCTGGTGGTGTTTGGATACCGTTGGAATCTGAGGCAATTTTTCCTTTGGAAGTTGGTAAGAATTATGGAAGTCGCTCGTATCCTACTTTAGTGGTGAGTCGCGAGGAATTGAAGTCAGTGTTTTTGCCATTGATGAGGGGCTAAAAACTTATAACTTATTCTTTCTTAGGGAACGAAATTTAATAAGTATAGGGACATAAATAAACGCTATAATATGCACTGAAACAAAAGCTACTGAAAACCTACTGGAGCATGATTCAGATAAGTCAATGCGTATTCTCTGGAATTACCTAAAGCCTTATCAATGGCTTGCCCTTCTATCATTATTACTAGCCGGTATCAGCCAGGTTCTAGCACTGGTAGACCCGATTATTTTTGGAAAAATCATTGACGATTACGCCACCCAACGGGGAACGAAAACGGATGGAGAGCTAGTCTCTGGGGTGCTGGTGCTATTAGCTATCGCCGTCGCAGTTGCAGTATTATCACGACTTACCAAAGCTATCCAAGAATACATGACCCGGCTGGTAGTGCAAAAATTTGGCACGCAGATATTTAACGACGGTTTACGACAAACACTCAGGCTTACCTATCAGGAATTTGAAAACCAGCAAAGCGGTGAAACGCTAGCCCTTTTGTTAAAAGTTCGCAGTGACACAGAACGCTTTATAAATTCGTTTATTAATATCCTATTTTCGTCAATCGTCGGAGTGTTTTTTTTGGTTTGGTATGCTGTGACTAAACACTGGGCACTGGTGCCGGTATTTGTAGTTGGCGTGTTGGGTTTAGGGGGATTAACCGGACTTTTGAGCCAAAAAATTAAAGGCCAACAGCGATCGATTATGCGCGAAACTTCTAAAAGTTCTGGGTTTATTACCGAGTCGCTGCATAACATTGAGCTGATCAAAAGTTTAGGGTTGACCTTCCCAGAAATTCGGCGTTTACAAGGACAAACTGTCAAAATCTTTGCCCTGGAAATGGAGAAGGTCAAACAAATCCGGCTTTTATCATTTTTGCAGGGAACGACGCTTAGCTTGCTAAAGCTGTCGATTTTATTCACACTACTATGGCTCATTTTTCGAGATGTGTTGAGCACAGGCGAGTTAATTGCTATGCAATTTATTTCTGTTTCTATTTTTGCGCCACTGCAAGAACTGGGAAACATCATTCTCGCCTATCGTGAAGCCGAAGCATCGTTACAGCACTTCGATCAACTGATGCAAAAACCGATTGAACGCCGACCTGAATCACCCATTGAGATTGGACTGGTGAATCGTTTGAGTTTCTTGAACGTTGTCTTTCGATATCAAGGGGCCTCTGAAAATTCCCTGGATGGGATTTCTTTTGCGGCAAATCTGGGGGATACAATTGCCTTTGTTGGCCCTTCAGGATCGGGTAAATCTACCTTGGTAAAATTGCTAGTTGGCTTGTACCAACCTAATAGCGGAGAAGTATTTTATAACGATATTTCTACCAAAGATATTCGCTACAATCAGGTGCGGCGACAAATTGGATTTGTCACCCAGGAAACTCATTTATTTGCAGGCACAATTAAGGAAAACCTGCAATTTGTCCAACCTGATGCCACGGATGCAGAAATTATTGCAGCACTCAAACAAGCATCCTGTGAGAATTTACTCACCCGATCTGAAGAGGGTATAAATACAATAATTGGTGAAAGTGGTGTTAAATTATCGGGCGGTGAAAGGCAGCGAATTTCTATTGCCCGCGCCCTGATCCGTCAACCACGCCTGTTGATTTTTGATGAGGCAACATCTGCTTTAGATTCTCTGACCGAAGAACAGATTACTGAGACAATTAAAGAAATTTCAGCCTTGAAAGAGCAAATTACAATCTTGATTGCCCATCGATTATCTACGATTATGCACGCTGACCGGATTTTTGTTTTGGAAAAAGGTCGAATTGTGGAGAGTGGAAACCACGATGAACTCGTGAATCAGAAGGGGCTTTATTACGCCATGTGGCGACAGCAAATCGGAGAACGCTAACGCGAATGTTATTAATCAAGTTTGACTTACATTTAACCTCTCCGACTTGTATTTATATCCCAATACGGTTCAGTTAAGGCTATGCAGTGCTTAAAACAATAAAAACAGGAGGAGTCATTATGATTCCAGTACCTCTGTGTTTAACTTGTTTAGACCGAAACTTTGAAACAGGTTTTTTC
>NZ_JAQMUA010000295.1:0-11339 GCF_028330895.1 Kamptonema animale CS-326
TCCTTCTTCCTTCTTCCTTCTTCCTTCTTCCTTCTTCAAACCATAATCCTAGACCAAGAATAAAAACAATTGTTAGATAGCAAGCTAGGATATTAGCATACATAAATACAGAAGACATTCGTCCAGGGGGATTACCTTTGATTTCCAATACCCACCCGAAAATGCCTTGCAACTGAACTGGAGTATTCCAATTTAAAAATAGCTGTCCCCAGCCTAAAGTTACTACTGGAATTGAGGTAATTACTATAATCCAAGATAATCGCCGTAATTGAGCGGGAGTTTGAATTAAAGTGCTAAATGCGGCAAAGAGTATAAAGAAAGGGAAGAGATTTCCTAATCCTAAAAAAGCTTCTAGGCGGTTGTGGGCAAAACTAGCGGTAATAATTAGCCAAATACTGAGAAGAGCGAGTCCTTGATTAATGGGACGGCGGATAATTTGGTGAAACTTTTGTTTCCAAGTAACCACTAAACCTAAGAAAATACCCAAGGCTCCTAAAATAGGAATTAAAGGGAAAATTAGAAGCCCCAACTGTGCATAATTCCAAGCAGCTTGCAAGCGGCGTTCCGCAGTCATGATTTCAGTTCCACTTGCATTAAATTCATACTAGCTTAAGGAAGAAGGAAGAAAGATTTAGCGATCTAAAAGATTGAGAATAAAAAAGAGAATTTGGCGTAATTCCCAGTCAAATTAAAAATTAAAAACTGCGATCCCTCAATTTTTAATTTTTAATTTTTAACTTTTAATTCTCATGCTGTTTCCCAGGTATATTCTGAACGGGTGAGGCGAATTTGAGCTAAGGCAAAGATAGTCGGGATAATACGACCATAGTTAGTAGAAATCGATCGCCATCCTAAGTCTGCGAAAAACCAAGTCCACATTACTGGCCCCAACAATGCAAAGACACTTCTAGCGGCTCCGTAACGGGCGGCAGTTGCGGTCATGCCTTGGCGAGCTGTCTGAATTGCCATATAATTCTGAAGCTGGGTTGCTGCGGCTGCTCCACCTGCGATCGCGGCTTCTTTTGCCATTTGATAGGTGGCAAAGTGCAGCGCAAACTGACGCGCCATGTGTTGTAAAATCACCTGTTTGAGTATAGAACTCACTGCCAAAGCACTGCCACCTTTAACGAGTAAAGCTAAGGGGTCTTTCTGTACTGAAATTGGCAGGGGTTCTGAGAGTTTGGACTCTTTTAGCGATCGCTGTACCCGCAGTGTCAAAACTTCCTGTTCTGATTGTGGTAAGCGTTTCCAGGCCCTTCCCATCAAAAACAGAAACACTTCTTCCTCTAACTCTGTTGTCGAAAGCTTTTTGGAGTAAGGAATTTTGATGTAGCGGCAAACTTGAATTAGAGCTTGCCGATAAGTGACTTGGTGGGTGCGACCCCGCAATACTGTTAACCCATCGGCGGCGAGATAGCGAAATCGCTGTTCTATGGCATCTAGCCAAGCTTCGCGATCGCGACTCTGTACGTCTATCGGTGCAGGAGTATGCACATAATCTAAGGGGTTAAACCTGCGGCTGAACAGAAGTTCTGTTAGCTGCTGCAATTCCTCCTCTGTTGCCAATTCCAGTGCTGCTCTCAGTTCGTCCAAGATTTACGCCCTCCATTACCCACAGATTATTGCTGTCCCTTATTCTACTTTGGTAGTTCATATTATGCCGCCTCTAAAAATGGACGCTTTATTACCTGTATTTGATATTGCCGTAATTGGGGCAGGAATGGCGGGGCTGATTTGCGCTCAGCAGTTGCGTCAAGCTGGCTATTCTGTCGCCGTAATTGAGAAGTCTCGCGGTGCGGGGGGACGAGTCGCTACTCGCCGTTTACACGCCACTAGAGCGGATCATGGCGCTCGCTATCTGGAACCCCAAGGGGAAATGGTGCAGCAGCTTATTGAGATTATGCGCGATCGTGACATCCTCCAATTTTGGACTGACACCGTTTATGAATTTGGGACAACAGAGGGTAGAGAGGCGGTAGCTAAATATTCCCCATCCTCCTCACCCTCCCCATCTCCCCTATCTTTCCCACCCTCCCCATCCCAAAATCGGTACGCGCCTCCATCAGGAATGAACTCTATAGGCAAATTTTTAGCCCATAATTTGGAAATTTGGTATAGCCGCCGCGCTCTAGCTATTACTCCTACAGAGAGTAAAACTTGGCATCTTACCCTGGAAACGGTAGGCGAAAACGAACATCCCCAAGAGTTAACGGCTAAGGCTGTTGTGGTGGCGATTCCAGCACCCCAAGCTTTAATGCTGCTGACGGAAACGAAGGATTTACCCTCAGAGTTTATTGCCACATTAGGCTCGATCGAGTATCACCCCTGTATCACAGTCATGGCAGGTTATCCATCGGAGCGACACCAAGATTTAGCTAAGCTTAATCCAGCTTGGAAAGCTATTACTTTTTCAGGCGATTCACCTTTAGCTTGGATTGGTTTAGATAGCAGCAAGCGCCAAGACTCGCAACAGCCTGTATTTGTCGTTCAAAGTAGCCCTAATTTTGCACAAAATTATTTAGAAGCTCCTGATTTAGAACTTGTTGGCCAAGATTTACTAGAGCGCGCAGCAGAATACCTAATGCCTTGGCTTTCCGCTCCAGAATGGTTGCAAGTTCATCGATGGCGCTATGCTTTTTGTCAACATCCTTTATCTATATCTTGTCTAACTGCGATGACTCCACTCCCCCTTGTTTGCGCTGGAGATTGGTGCGGGGGAAATCAAATAGAAGGAGCTTTACATTCTGGATTAGCTGCCGCTAGTTGGGTTAATAGTATCGTCGGCAATAGTCAATTACCTGATTTTAACTCTATGCTGCGATCTCTCTAAGTAGATACAAACCTTTTAATAGCTACCTATTGGCGGGAAAACGTTAAATATTCCCTTGGGAGGATTTCTCTTCTGGGTTTTATTAGTTACAAATAGGTTAGCTCAAGTTTATGGGCAACAAGTAGATTGTATCTTTGATCTGAGCAAGATTGAGATCAAAATTGTTCAGGATTTAGGTAACTATAAACCTGTTAACAATCTACCCATGTAAACCTCTAATAAAATATGGAGAATCTTTGTATGTCATCTATCAAATTCAACTTCCCTGTCCAACGTCTAGTTCGCACCTTGGCAGTTTTTTGTATTTGCGCCATGCTGTTTGTATTTAATGCTTTCCCTGCTGTTGCCGTTACCAGCAATCCCACCAAAGGTGAGGATAAACTTTTAGGAATTGAAAAGGAAGCCCAAAAGGCAGTTTTGAAGCAACCTATGGGTTTAGAAGAAACTCAGGACAAAGCTAGTGCTGGCCCTAATGAAATTCAAGGCGACGCTGACATTGACAAGATGAAAAATGCTTCAAACACTAATGCTACCTCTTTTGAGGAACAAGTGAAGAATGTTGTCGAAAATATTACTGGTAAAAAAGACTAAGCAGTGAATCAAATTCAAGATTGTCACCTCCGCCATCCTAATTTTTTGTGGAATGTTGGCTGCTAATAGCAAGCTTAAAGGTGGCAATTATTGAAGGTGTTAGGTAAATTTACTAATAATGCTGGTGGTCATTTTAAAGAACGATCGCCAGCTTTTTGTAATCTGCATCGCACTACATATTCATCTGATTTTTACATCAATTTTGTACTGACGAATCACCAGAAATCCGATCTAACCAAGCAATTAAATCTGCCTCATGTGAAAAATCGAGCAGTGCTTCTGCTAATTCTTCTAACTGCGAGACTGGTAAGGAGCGAATATTTCCCTGCAACTCAGGATTTACAGCACCGATGCGGCGCGGAAGTAGGCGCAAGATTAACGCCAAAGCTTCTGATTGCTTTCCTTGTTCTATACCTCTTTCCATCCAACTGGTGACGATTTCCATAACTACCTCTTGCTGAGCTGGTTCTATTCTAGCAATCTCAGATTCTAACAGACTTTCTTCTTCAGAGTTCAGGCGTAAATAAGTGTCAATAAACCCCGAAATTAGCTTCATTTTTGCCGGGTTTAAGCGTAAAGTTGCCAGCAGGCGCAAACATTCTAACTTCACTCTTGGACGCTCTTGGGGAGCGATGTTCATTTTCGCCATTAGCGCACTGGCTACTGGGTTTTGCTGCTGCAAAAAATCTCGCCAATTCAGACGATTTAATTGGATTATATCATAATTGAAATCCAAAACAAGTTTATTGGGAAAAGTTACTTGATGGCGGCTCGGTTGAGGCGATCGCGGGGTATCGTAGGAAAATAAAGCGATGGGATATACAGGTAAATCGTGTTTCTCATACAAGCGGGAAAAGTAGCGAAACATCCGCTTGCTAAAGTTCGCTTGATATTGAGCTTGGCTTTCAACATGAATCAGAAAGAAAGTTTCCTGAGTCCGAAATTTGATTTTGGCAACTAAGTCAGCTTCATAACGATCGCCCTCTGTGATATCTGTAAACACTTCTTTGTCTAAAAACTCCAGCGTATTTGGTTCTAGATATCTAGCTACCTCTGGAAAAAACAACTCCAAAAATTCCACAAAGAAGGTGGTTAGTAGTTCTTTAAATAAGCGATCGTGGTCAATCATAATCAAACATTAATCCCTCTTTATGTCTATTAAATCGAATAGTAAAGTGGAAAAGACTTGGCATCTTTCGGCTTAATATAAACCTGTTGTTGCGCCTGTAATTGTAACTGGTCAAATCGCTCTCGTGTCAGGTTAGCCGTGACTACTTGCCCGTCATCTAAGATTAATTCCGCTTGAATTTCCCAGCCTAAATGAATTACGCGGTTAACTTTGGCTGGTACTGTCAATTCATCTTGTTGGATTTCAATGACAACATCGTGAGGACGCAAGAAAATTTCCGGGTTAGCTGAGTCAAAACCGCTACTTTGGAAAATCCCAGAACTGCTAGGTAATACGTTCACTGGCCCGATAAAACTCATCACAAAAGGGCTAGCAGGACGGTCGTAAATATCTGCTGGCGTACCGATTTGTTCGACTTTGCCTTTGTTCATTACGACAATTTCATCGGCGACTTCCATCGCTTCTTCTTGGTCGTGGGTGACAAAAACTGTGGTAACGTGAACTTCATCATGGAGTCGCCGCAACCAGGCCCGTAAATCTTTGCGAACTTTGGCATCAAGAGCTCCAAAAGGTTCATCTAATAGCAACACTTCGGGCTCGACTGCGAGGGCTCTGGCGAGGGCGACTCGCTGGCGTTGGCCCCCTGAAAGTTGGGAGGGATAGCGATCGCCTAATCCTTGCAATTGAATCAAGTCTAATAATTCTTCTACTCGCGCTTTTACCTTTGCACGAGGTCGCTTCTGAAGTTCCAGCCCAAAGGCGATATTTTTCCGCACGGTCATGTGCTTAAATAGGGCGTAGTGCTGAAATACAAACCCAATATTCCGTTCTTGGACGTTTTGATAGGTCGCATCTTGACCTGTGAGCCAGATTTTACCAGATTCAGGCATTTCTAAACCTGAGATCAGCCGTAGCAGAGTCGATTTACCCGATCCTGATGGCCCCAGTAGCGCAACTAAAGAGCCCGATTTAATCTCAAGGCTGACTCGATCGACAGCTTGGAAGCTGCCAAAATTTTTCGATACGTTCTCAACGAGGATGCCCATTTTTAAAGGAAGGAGGAATAAGGAGGACGCTTGGGAAGAGAATCACCGATTCTCTGGTAGATTCTTGGTAGTTTTATATCATAATTGCACGTAGCAAGTATAGACAGGAGTTGAGTTTTTTCTGGGGCGATCGCCTTTGATTGTTGCTCTACGGTGGGATTGGTGCTATGCACAGGCAATCGCGATCGCACAAAGCCAAGGTAATTGACATTCCTAAAAGGGTGTGATAAATTTTTAATAAAATAAATTATCGTGATGCAACTGTAGTATCAATACTAATTAAATTAAGTTATGCGATCTTTTGATTTTCACCATGTCAACATGAGAAAGTCCAACCCTTTTCAGATTAAGCACGTTGCCCAACGATGAAGCCCATTTCCTTTGATAAGAATAAGCACATATACAAGAATGAGGCATTTGTTGAACTTGTTAAAGACGCTATCAGATTCTTTAATGGCACACCCGTCCACACACTTCCGCCGCCCGAACCTTTCCTAGGTACAGGAGTTTACGCGCTTTACTACACAGGACAAAATCCTCTGTACAAAAAATATGCCGAGTTAAATCGGCTTGCCTATAGCCACCCCATATACGTTGGCAAGGCTGTCCCAAAAGGGTGGCGACAGGCTCGTATTTCTGACAGCTCTCTCAGTCAGTCTCGGGAACTATACAGCCGTCTTCGAGAACATAGCAACAGCCTTAGAGTTGGCTCAGGTCTTTCTGTTGAAGATTTTATGTGTCGCTTCATCATTTTTGAAGGTCCAGGCTCCGACATGATCGGCACGATTGAAGCCTCGCTAATCAAGCTGAGTAAACCTTTGTGGAATACTGCTATGGATGGATTTGGCAACCATGATCCCGGCAGTGGTCGATATAACCAAGCAAAATCAGCCTGGGACGTGATCCACCCAGGAAGACTTTGGGCAGAAAAGTGCAATGGTGTATATACAAACGAAAGCACAATACTTGCAAATATTGAACGCCACTTCAAGAATTTTGGTGATGATCGTGAATTGCCTTGAACTATTTTCCGGTGCGGGCGGCTTGGCAAAAGGGCTGGAATTTTCAGGCTTAAAGCACTCTGCACTGGTCGAAGTGAACAATTATGCCTGTGCCTCTCTTCGTGAAAATTTCGATGCCGAAAAAGTTTTCTTTGGAGATATAAAAAATTTTAACTTAGATAATCTGGATCAAATTGATGTTGTTGCTGGGGGCCCTCCCTGTCAACCCTTCTCTTTGGGCGGTAAACACAAAGCGGATCAAGACAGCCGTGATATGTTCCTCTATGCAATACGCGCCATTGAAAGGCTTATACCAAAGGCTTTTGTCTTTGAAAATGTTAAAGGATTACTTCGCCCAACATTCGCTGATTATTTTGAGTACATTATATTCAGGCTAACCTATCCTAATTTGACGGCAAAAGCAAATTCGGATTGGCGAGAACATCTAAGTGAACTTCGCAGCGTTAGCAAGTGGTCTTATGCGGGAACTCAGTATGATGTGAAATTCAAGCTAATCAATGCAGCAAATTATGGGGTTCCACAAATGCGTGAGCGAGTAGTGATTGTGGGCATCCGATCTGATTTGTTGGTTTCTTGGTCATTTCCATCAGAAACACACTCAAATGATAGGCTTTTTTGGGATATGTACGTTACAGGAGAATACTGGAAACGTCATGAGATATCCAATTCACAACGCCCAGAAGTGAGTAGATTGATCGAAGAAAAAGTATTTAAACTTAGAAAAAAATATGGCATAGCCGAGCCAGAGTTACTACCGTGGAAAACAGTAAGAGATGCACTACATGACATCCCCGATCCAAAGTCTAATCATGGAATAAGCGATCATCTTTTCCGGGATGGAGCACGCATCTATCCAGGTCACACAGGAAGCGACTTCGATTGGCCCTCAAAGACAATAAAGGCCGGAGGGCATGGTGTTCCTGGTGGGGAGAATATGATCCGCTTCGCAGACAATAGTGTCCGTTATTTCACTATATTTGAAGCAAAGCGAATACAAACTTTCCCTGATAATTTTGTTATTAAGGGTGCATGGGGTGAAGCTATGCGCCAGATTGGTAACGCAGTGCCTGTACTACTTGCAGAAATAATAGGTCGGGAGCTGACAAAAAAATTAAAAGCACATAACACTGCATTGGATCGGAGGGAGTGTAGATTCGTTCATTGAAATAATCTATGAATATACTCCTGCGATCGCCCTAATATCACGCTTGGCGATCGCACACCCTCAAAATATAGTCAAACTCAACAATCGAAGAAAATCCCGCCGCCATACTATCAGATAATTGGGAAGCAGTTCACTAGGCCGACTCCATGAATATTGACCAATTAAACACCGATTACGGCATTCCCGGCCACCTCACTTTCGCCGCTGGGAACGGTGGTTTTCCGACGATTCGCATCGACAACGGCCAAGCCAAAGCCTTGATTTCTGTATATTCCGGCCAAGTGTTGTCCTTCCAACCCGCCACCGAACCCACAGATTTGATGTTCCTGAGTGAAAAAGCTTACTACGCTGAGGGGAAAGCGATCAAAGGCGGTATTCCCATCTGTTGGCCCTGGTTTGGCCCCGATCCCGAAGCCTTGGGCCGTCCCAGTCATGGATTCGTGCGAAATCGCCTCTGGAATGTCATCAACACCGCCACCACCACAGACGGCGCAACCCAAGTCATTCTAGGACTTAAGGATACCGAGGAAACTAGAGCGATGTGGCCGCAAGCTTTTGAACTAGCGATCGCCATTACCGTTGGCACTACCCTTACTGTAGAATTAATTACCCGGAATCTAGGCGAGAAAGCCTTTCCCCTCACCCAAGCATTCCACACCTATTTCCAAGTCGGCGATATCAACCGCGTTCAGGTTTTGGGATTAGAAAATACCAAGTATCAAGATAAGGTTGATGGTGGTATAGAAAAAACTCAAGTGGGTGCAGTCGCGATCGCAGGTGAAGTAGATCGAATCTATCTCAATGTTACCAATGAATTAGTCATTGAGGATGCCTCCCTCAATCGTCGGATTCGCATTAAATCTTCTGGTAGCAAATCCGCTGTAGTTTGGAATCCCTGGGTGACAATTTCGGCAAATATGGCCGACCTTGACAATCTCGATTATCAGCGTTTAATCTGCGTAGAAACAACCAATGCAGCGACGGATATTGTGGAAGTACCTGCTCATGGTGAATTCCGGTTAGAGGCAATTTACAGCATTGAACGCGACTAAAAGATGAGATATTAATTTCAGCGGTGACAGGTTTAAAATCCTCAGAATTGGATTAAAAAACTTTGTCACCGTAACGCCTAAAAATACTTTATACCCTAAGCGATCTTGCTATAATGAGACATCAAGAGAAGTTAGGGGAGAATCAACAGCTAACTAACATCCGGTATTGTGACCATAAATAAACAAATTTGATGAGGAATTTTTCTTTATGTCTGCCACTACCCGCGAACAACTACATCAACAGATTGATAGCTTACCAGATCATATTATTGAACAAATTGCAAACTTTACCCTATCTATAACGGCCCAAGAGAAAATAGCAGCATCAGAATACAGTGACTGGCAAAGTACGCAGTGGCAAGACTTTTCATTAACACAACTTTTCTGCGAAGATGATGAGATTGAATATTCCTTAGAAGATGCTAAAGAAATCTATCAACCATGAAACCAGGTGATATTGTATTAATTCGTTTTCCTCAAGCTGACTTGAAGCAAGGAAAACTTCGTCCCGCATTGGTAATCGCCATTGCACCTAGTCGTCATCCTGATTTATTATTAGCTTTAGTTTCCTCACGCATCGATCGAGCAACAGCAGGATTTGACGAAATAATAGATTTAACAGACCCTGACTATATAGCCACTGGTCTTAAAGTTGCTTCTGTTGTTAGATTAGGACGATTAGCAACTGTTGAATCATCGGTTGTTAATGCCCGTCTAGGAAGTATTTCAAACGAACGATTAATACAAATAAAAACTCGTTTAATTGATTGGCTACAAAAATAAAAATCTTCAACTTTTTACCGATCGACTTAGACTTACTTCCTATTAATGGCAACAAATGTAACAATTTCATATCAAAATCTGCTGTAAACTAACATATTCTACCAAATCTGCCACCATAATATTACCATCAACAATCATGCAAAACTTCAACTGGACAAAACTCCAAAATGGTTCCGATATTCGGGGGATCGCCCTCGAAGGCATTCCCGAAGAAAAAGTTAATATCACCCCCGAAATTGCGACAATTTTAGGTAAAGCATTTGTCTATTGGCTAACCCAAAAAATTAACAAACCAGCCGCCGAATCAACCATCTCCATCGGCCGCGACAGTCGCCTATCTGGGCCAATTTTAATGCAAGCAGTCATGGAAGGTATTACCTCAGTTGGTAGCCAAGTTTATGACTTTGAAATGGCTTCAACTCCAGCCATGTTTATGAGCACCATTACCCCTGGTTTTACTTGCGACGGTGCGATTATGCTAACCGCCAGCCATTTACCTTTTAATCGCAACGGCTTAAAGTTTTTCACCGCCCAAGGAGGGTTACAAAAAAAAGATATTACTGATATCTTAGCATTAGCTGCCAACAATAATTTTCCGTCAGCCCCCACCCCAGGTAAGATTACCAAGCATGATTTTATCTCAGTTTATGCCAACCAATTTGTCACCAAAATCAGGAAAGCAGTCAATCATCCCGATAATTTTGAGCAACCACTAACCGGATTAAAAATTGTCGTCGATGCTGGCAATGGTGCCGGAGGATTCTATGTCGATAAAGTGCTAAAACCTTTAGGCGCAGACACCACAGGCAGTCAATTTTTAGATCCTGATGGTACTTTTCCCAATCACGTACCAAATCCTGAAGATAAAGCAGCAATGCAGTCAATTTGTCAAGCAGTAATTAAACATCAAGCAGATTTTGGGATTATTTTTGATACCGATGTCGATCGCAGTGCTGCTGTCGATCGAACCGGGAAAGAACTTAATCGCAATCGCTTAATTGCCTTAATTTCTGCGATTATCTTAAAAGAGCATCCTGGCTCTACGATTGTCACCGATTCTATCACATCTGATGGTTTAACACAATTCATTGAACAGGATTTAAAAGGGATTCACCATCGCTTTAAACGTGGCTACAAAAACGTGATTGATGAATCGATTCGCCTCAATCAAAGCGGACAGGAATCATGGTTAGCTATTGAAACTTCTGGACACGGCGCATTAAAAGAAAATTACTTTCTGGATGATGGCGCTTACCTAGTTAGTAAATTATTGATTGAATTGGCTAAATCAAAGCTAGCTAATCAATCTTTACCAGATTTAATTGCCAATTTAAAGGAACCAGAAGAAAGTGTAGAGTTTCGGATTAAAATTGGTGTTGATGACTTCAAGTCTCACGGTAATAGTGTGATTGAAAAGCTACAAGAATTTGCAGCCATGCAGAAAGACTGGACAATCGTTCCTAATAACTACGAAGGCGTGAGAATTTCTTGTAATTCAACCAATGAAGATGGCTGGTTTTTGTTGCGTTTGTCATTACACGATCCAGTTATGCCGTTGAATATTGAGTCTAATGTTAAGGGTGGTGTCGCTCATATAGCCACTCGACTTTTAGAATTTTTGCAAACCCAAGACTCCCTAGATTTATCTGCACTTTTGCGTTAATTTCCATAACTCAAAAAAACTACGTAACGCCGCCATCTTGGCGGTAACAATACCGCCA
>NZ_JAQMUA010000296.1:0-12621 GCF_028330895.1 Kamptonema animale CS-326
ATAAATTCGCCTCAGTAGTTTCGCTGATAGAGGATTTATTTCTCTCAGAAATATCATAAAATTTCCTCACTAATACACAACTTGTTTATCTGGATGTATTCTACTACTTATTTGTGTAATTAATTCTGTCCAACTACTTATAAGTCCTATAAAATTGCCTAAAAAATTATTTAGATACATTGCGATCGCCACAAAATCCTAACGAACTCTGACATAAATGTTAGTATGAAACTACGCTAGCTGAGGATGCCATGAACGATTTATTCAAAGGTTTCGATCAGTTGCTAGAACTAGCAAAAACCCTGGAAGAAAAAATACAAAGCGGAGAACTCAAAGCGGACGTACAAGTTAACACCCGTCCCCTAAGTAGCATTCCTCGCCAAGGAAACATCCCCCGTTCTGGAACTCCCAAAACGGATATCGGTACTACCCGCATCCGTACCCAACCTACCTCTACTGAAACTACCGGGCCAGAACCCAGCGTTACCCCACCGACACAAATCCCTTCTCTTCAAGATGTAGGCGGACTTAATAAAGTCCTAAAAGAACTTAAAGAATTAGTTGCGATTCCCCTCAAACGGCCAGAATTACTGGAAAAACTGGGCTTAGAACCGACAAAAGGCGTGCTATTAGTGGGGCCACCAGGAACGGGAAAAACCCTCACTGCCCGTGCTCTAGCTGATGAATTAGGTGTTAATTATATTGCCCTCGCCGGCCCCGAAGTAATGAGTAAATATTACGGCGAAGCTGAGCAAAAATTGCGGGGAATATTTGAAAAAGCAGCGAAAAATGCTCCTTGTTTAGTATTTATTGATGAAATTGATAGCCTCGCGCCCGATCGCAGTAAAGTAGAAGGGGAAGTAGAAAAGCGCCTTGTTGCTCAACTGTTAAGTTTAATGGATGGTTTTGCCCAAACAAAAGGCGTGATTCTGCTAGCGGCGACTAATCGTCCCGACCATCTCGACCCTGCTTTGCGCCGTCCAGGTCGTTTCGATCGCGAAGTCCATTTTCCCGTACCAGACTGTCAGGGAAGATTGGAAATTTTGCAAATTCTGACGCGATCGCAACCTTTAGATGAGACAGTAAACTTAAGCGCGATCGCCGATTTAGCAGTAGGATTTGTAGGCGCAGACTTAAAAGCAGTCTGTCAAAAAGCCGCCTATAGCGCCTTACGTCGTCATATCCCCGAATTAGAAGCAGTAATTCCCGACACCATGAGTGTCACTCACTCCGACTTTTTGCAGGCCCTTAAAGAAATCAAACCCGCCGTATTGCGAAGCGTAGAAATAGAATCTCCGAATGTCCCTTGGGAAGAAATTGGCGGACTAGAAAGCATCAAACAAACTCTGCGGGAATCAGTGGAAGGAGCACTCTTACATCCAGAACTTTACCGCCAAACTAAAGCGATCGCACCGCGAGGAATTTTACTCTGGGGGCCACCAGGAACCGGCAAAACCTTACTCGCAAAAGCAGTCGCATCCCAAGCTAGGGCAAATTTTATCTGCGTCAACGGGCCAGAATTACTCAGTCGTTGGGTAGGCGCGTCAGAACAAGCCGTGCGAGAATTATTTACTAAAGCCCGTCAAGCCTCTCCCTGTGTAGTGTTTATCGATGAAATTGACAGTTTAGCCCCCGCGCGGGGTCGTCATAGTGGGGATTCAGGAGTAAGCGATCGCGTAGTGGGACAATTATTAACAGAATTAGACGGACTTCATCACATTTCAAATGTTCTGCTAATAGGCGCTACTAACCGCCCGGAAATTATTGACCCCGCCTTACTTAGATCCGGTCGTTTAGATTTACAATTAAAGGTAGACTTACCAAATCTAGAAAACCGTTTAGCAATTTTAGAAATACACAATCAAGACAGACCTTTAGATCGAGTAGATTTGGGATATTGGGCAACTTTAACAGAAGGTTGGAACGGTGCCGATTTAGCACTTTTTAGCAATCAAGCCGCAGTTGAAGCCATCCGTTGCTACCGCGCCCAAAGTTTATCCGATGCGAGTGCGATTCAAATTACTACGACTCATTTTAGCACAGCTTATGAGCGGCTAGCAGAACAGCGGGACTCAATTAAAAATTAAAAATTAAAAATTAAAAATGTATGGATTGTGGCTTTTACCTTTACGGAATTTTCCCTACCCCTGGCCCTTGCAATTTAAACTTAAAAGGACTCGACCAAAAACCAGTTCATAGCAAAAATTTGGACTGTTTTACCTTCTTGTATTCCCAAGCTACCCAAGAAAAATATCTAGCTTCGCGCCGCCACTTACTAAGTCACGAAAAAGTTTTAGAAGAAGCAATGTCCGCAGGTTTTCGCACACTTTTACCTCTACGTTTTGGGATGGTAATAAAAACTTGGGAGGCGGTGACAGAACAACTAACTAACCCTTATCAAACTCAACTCAAAGAATTATTTGCCAAATTAACAGGCTTGCAAGAGGTTAGTGTTAAAGTATTTTGGGATGGTAATATTGAATTGCAAGCCTTAATGCAATCAAATCCAAGCTTAAAAGAAAAACGAGATTCCTTGGAAGGTCAAGCGCTGAGTATGGATCAAATCATCCACATTGGTCAAATGATTGAGGCTGCTTTAGAACATCGGAAGGAAACAGTAGTTCATGCTTTTCGGAGTGAATTAAATTCTTTGGCTGTGGAAGTAATAGAAAGTGCTATGCTTAGGGAAGGAATGATTTATAATGCAGCTTTTTTGATTCCTTGGGAAAGCGAACCTAAGTTTGGGGAAACAGTCGAAGAAATAGACCTAAAATTTGGCGATAGATTGCGAATTCGCTATAACAATTTTACTGCACCTTATACCTTTGCTCAACTTAGTTAAATTGGAGAAAAACTTATGCTTTTTGATTTATTAACTCTTCCTTTATTAGGCCCAATTAGTGGCATAATGTGGATTGGCGAACAAATCCAAGAACGGGTTGATTCTGAACTCAATGAAACCGAAAATTTGGGCAAGCAATTATTAGCTTTACAGCTAGCTTTTGATTTAGGAGAAGTTTCCGAAGAAGACTTTGAGGAACAGGAGGAAGCCCTGTTAATCAAAATGCAGGAAATGGAAGATATGGCAAATGAAAAAGAAGACGAAGAGTAGTTCTTAGGTGAGTAAGACTAGAATTGCATTGCGCCAATATGAAAATTTCAATTTATAGAAACACTACTTATATCTTGATATCAATTCTTATATTGGCAGCTATTTTCCGATTTATTAATATCAATCAGCCATTTGTTGATAGCTTTAGTTGGCGGCAGTCAAGCACAGCCATGATGGCCGAAAACTTCTATCGCAGAAATTGGAATATCTTCTACCCAGAAGTTAGCTGGGATGGGCCAGGGCCTAGCTATAATGGACGGGAATTTCAAACAGTTACTTATATTACAGCCATTCTCTATACTTTATTGGGACAGCATGATTGGGTAGGACGCAGCATCGTTGTCCTGTTTAGTTTGTGGGGAATATTTGCCTTCTATCAATTAGTTTCTAGGATTTGGGATCGGGATCGCGCTCTGATGAGTACCGCAATTCTCGCGATTTTTCCCGGAAATATATATCTGGATCGGTCTTTCCTTCCCGACCCAGCAATGGTTGCATTAGTTGTAACAAGTTTCTGGATGCTGATTGCTTACCTACAAACTGACCGTTGGTACTATTTATTGCTTGCCACCCTCTTTGCAATTTGGGGCTTTTTAACTAAACTTCCAGGTTTAATCATTGGCATTCCGATGCTCTATACAATATTTGTTGTCCTGGGTCATAGAGGATTACTGCGCCCGAAAAAGCTAACATTAATTGGAGTAGCTGCTATTTCAGTCCTCCTGCCAGTAATTGCCTATTATTTGTGGGCGAGGCATCTTGCTCTGACGTATCCGCCTTACCACTTTGCTGGCAGCGGGAACTGGATATGGGATAGTCAGTTACGTGAATGGTGGCAACAAAAATATTTCTTTCCTAAACTATACGATCATATTTATAACTGGCTGTGGACGTATCCCATCCTGATACTTGTTGCTATTGGTTTATTCGTCGTTCCCCCTCATTATCAAGTTCCTACCCAGGAATTTGAGGAACGCTCAAGTAAGGTAGCTGTACGAGTACCAGGGATGTTTCATTGGTGGATACTTGCTTTTGGGATTTATTACTTCATAGGTGCTCAACAGCTTGTAGCAAATCCCTCTAACTTAAATATTGTCAACCCCGCCGCTGCTGCTTTAGCAGGAAATGGTTTGATGGTAATAGTTTCCCTCGCCAAGCGAGTCGGAGGTTCATCTTCAGCATTAGCCTTGATAATAGCCATACTCCTAATCATTTCCGGAATTGGTTATAAACAGTTAAAGTCGTGGTATTATCCTTGGTCACAAGATGGCTACGAACTAGGGATAGCTTTGCAGCAAATAACTCAACCAAGTGACCTTGTTGTTACGATAGCTAATCGGGGAGGTGGCGATCCCGTCGCGATCTATTATAGTCAACGACGTGGCTGGGTTTTTCCTCCTGAGAGCTATCAAGGCAGCATTAGAAAAAATAGCTTTAATTGGAGAGAGAAAATAAAAGAGGATACTTTAATTTTACTCTTGAAAGACCTGATTACCCAGGGAGCAGATTGGATGGGAATTGTTAAATATGGCAATAATCAAATTGCCAAAGATAATCCTCAATTGCTTGCCTACATTCAAAAAACCTTGGAACTCTATCAGGAAACACCCAACTGGGTTATTTATCGAATTCCTCCTAAACTTAAAACAACCAAGAACTCAAAATAGCGGACTTTGGGGCTTTCCTTGTTGGGAGTTGATTGTTGAGGTGGCATGAGTAATTGGATCGCTGGAAAATCGATAATATAGCAATCGCTTGCTATAATGCTTAATATTCCAGGTAAAAAGTATCTAAATTTTTTGAATCAGCAATGGTTTTAGGAGTCGCTGACTGAGGTACATCAGGAACGCCGAGGCGCAATTCTATAGTTTTTTTTTCGACTTCAACAACCTCGTTATTGACAATAATTAAGCGTTCTTGTAACTGTTGCTTTCGCTGTTCCAAAACCCGCAATTCTTGTTGAATCCGCTGCTTTTCCATTGCCAACTTGTAAAGCTCTAGCTGCATTGAAGCCTCAGTCTTCGGTCGAGGCATCGTGCTAATTTTGGGAATGATATTACCGCGTGCGCGAAGTAAAGACATAAACAACTCCTATTATATTTCTAATAGTAGGGTGGGCGCTGCTACGATGCTCTTTTTTCTAATCGAATTAAATGATAGCAGCGCCCACCTTACAAGAATCTGTCGGCTAAATAACTAGACACAGATTACCGCAGGTGTTAAAATTATATCATACTATTAACATAAACTTGTGGAGTCTCATCAGTATAACCTTCACACTTACGCTCTGCTCAAAACACCTCTCACTCCCCTAGAGTTACCTAGTGGAATTGCAGGTGAAGTTCAGATTTTTAGTAGCGATCGCCTATCCGTACTTGTAGAGCCAGAAATATCTGTAGTCTCCTTTGAAGATGACAGCGATCGATTAATGCAGGCAGTTTTAGCCCACGATCGGGTCATCTGTCAAGTATTTCGCCAAACTTCTGTTTTACCCCTACGCTTCGGGACTTATTTCGCGTCTACAGAAACCTTGGAGAAGCACTTAAAATCTCAAAGTCAAAAATACCTAGAAAAGTTAGAACAACTTGAGGGAAAAGGCGAATATAGCTTAAAATTTACACCCCTTTTGCCGCCAGAGGAACCATTACCTTTGGAAACAGGAGGAAGGCAGTATTTTCTGGCTAAAAAGCAGCGATATCAACAAATCCAAGATTTTAATGAAGCTCAAGCCGCAGAGTGGCAAAAAGCTTGTACGCTGGCTAGCGAAACTTATCCATCTGCAACAGTGGAACCAACAGCAGATGGGGAAGGGCGGATTTATGTTTTAGTCAACTTTCAAGACGAATATTTACTTTTAGAAAGATATCAGACTTTGCAAAAAACTTGCCCCCATTGGGAGATACAACTAGGAGAGGCTTTACCTCCTTATCACTTTTTGTGAACAAAAAAAAGCTAATTATTAACAAGTCTTAAAAAATTGAATTTACCCTTGATATACGTCATCAAAGACTTGTTCAGCTTGCAGCCAGGTGCAACCAATGCCGTTAAAAGAACGAGTCTTTGATTTAGGAATTGGCAATAGAAGCCATCGGCTCTTTTGACAACCCTGACTCTTTTGATTTGCTTCGGCTGATAAAAGTTTAAGTCACGAGTTCCCAGTAACTTGAATGTAAAGAATATGGCAATGCGGCTCTCATCCGCATCCACTCATCCCGACCCCTGAAGGGGTGGGTTTTCGTGGCGAAAAGTCTGTAAGTTTCATGAAGGGGCAAATCAAGCTTCACATCGACCAATTGGATCTGGCCGGCTGGCAGTATTTTGTTAATGTGGGAGTATATGAGTAAAACTCGGCTTAGCCTGAGACTGCCAGTGGCAAGTCTATGAGCTGCTAGTCCGTTCGCTACTCAGTGACAACAGTATCCTGGGGTCTCTGCTACTGGGAAATTAGCGGTTTGCAGATGCCTAAGATCGGAACTGTATGAGATATCTAGGGTGCATTGGTGTGTTTGGGGGAGTTAGAAAACTGGTACTTTGCGCCGCGATCGCGAGTGCTTAGTTGCTTCTGCGGTCAGATGCTACCTTTTTCCTTTCTCCTTGGGTTGTGCTAGGGTTAGCCGCGTTCTTAGAGCTGCTGGGAAATGCCAGTAGTGTTTTTAGGGCTTTGTGTTTTGGCAAATCCCTTAAGGTAACAATATATTTGCATTAGGCTGGTTGCGCTCGCGCCTCCAAGCATACTAGCAAGAGGCAAGCTCCGTTACAAATCCAAATGGAACTGTGCTTAAGCAACCTGTCCGGTGTGAGGATGTGGTGCGGAATTAACTCTGGATGCCAATATTTTGGAAGTAGGAGCGGGTAGTGTCGCGCCCACCGTGCCTTCTGAGCCTATTAGCCAACCCGCTAGCCACAGTCAGGTTTTCCAGCAAATTTCACTCTTAGCCCCCTGATGTTTATCCCCTCTGTTAGTGTGGCCATCAATCGCAATCCTCTCACGGCGACTCCTCAAACGTCCGTGGAAGATGCGATCGTGCAGATGAGTAGCGCTGGTGCTAGCTATGTACTGGTAGTAGAACAACATTTAGGTACAGGAGTCTCGACAGGGGAAGACAGCAAGAAAGCAGAGGCAAATGGCAGGGGAGCAGCATCGTTTTTGGCTCCTACAGTCGCCCCTGCAACTATTCTGGGTATCTTGACAGAGCGAGATATTATACAGCTCAACTCGATTGGCGCAAGTTTAAGGGGATTTCCGCTCTCGCAAATCATGATTAGGTCTGTGATCTCAGCAAGAGAATCCCAAGTTCCTGACATTTTCACCCTCTTCGCGCTGCTTCGCAAACACCAAATCGGACACTTACCAATCGTTAGCGACTCTGAGGAGCTCGTGGGTATGATTACTCCTCAAAGCTTCTTGGAAACAGGATTCGGGATGGGAGACTGGGGATGGGAGAGAGGGGAAGGTAGGGGAGGTAGGGTAGCTAAATCCCCCCCATCTTCCCCATCTTCCCCATCTTCCCCATCCCCACCCCTCCTACTCCCCGCTAATTTAATCAAAGTCGGTCAAATCCCCCAAATTCACCAATCGAGAATCATTCACGCACCGGCTAATTCTTCTGTGCGTTATCTGGCGCAACTGATGTTTAAACATAACGCTAGCTATGTACTGATTACGGAAGGGGGAAACGGTCAAGAACTAGAAATTAATGGCTCCAGCGGTGCTGACAGCCATAAAAAATATACGGGTAAGCTGATTGGGGCTGTTAGTTCTCGCGATATTTTACAGTTGCAAGCCTTGGGGCTTGACTTGAGCAAAACTAGAGCGATTACAGTATGTAGCAACTCCCCGTCGCCGATCAGATCGCGGGATACCCTGGAATCGGCTCTGGCTATGCTGCATAAAACCTATGACCAACTACCTCTGGTGATGGTCAACGATACGGGGCATCCTACGGGTATTGTGAATCCTAGAACTATTCTTCTGCAAGCTCTGGATTCGCGATCGCTACATTCTGGCTTAGTAGGATTGCAACGCCAAATCGAGCAGTCTAGTTCTCAACTGCACAAAGCTGAGATTGAGGTCAACCGCCTTAAAGCCGATCGCCAACAAATAGAGGAGGCTTTTAAAGATAGCTCAGAACGGGCAAATCTGGCGATTCGAGCTAATAGCGATGGGATTTGGGATTGGAATATCCAAACTGGGGAAGTTTTTTACTCAGTGCGTTGGAAGGAGATGTTAGGCTGCGATCGCCACGAAATTTCTAACACCATTGAGGAATGGTTCAATCGCGTCCACCCAGATGATATTAATGACTTAAGGGCGGCTTTAGAAGACCATTTAGGAAAGAAGACCCTTAACTTCGTTAATGAGTCTCGGATGCTCTCCAAAGACGGGAGCATTGTCTGGGTACTCGCTCGCGGTCAAGCACTGCGAAATATTGCTGGTGAACCCGTGCGAATGGTAGGGACTAATACGGATATCACCCTCAGTAAGCAGTTGGAGATCGATCTGCGGACAAATGAGGCACAGTATGCAAAAGTGCTCTCAGGCCTTAAGGAAACAGCGATTTTCCAGATCGATACGGCAGGTGTTTGGACTTTTCTGAATCCAGCTTGGGTTGCGATTACAGGTTTTTCGGTTTCTGAGTGTTTGGGGACTAATTTTTTAGATTGGATTCATCCAGAAAACCAAACCGAATGTACAAACTTATTTCAGTCTTTAATTACACTTCGCTCGGAATTTTATCGGCGGGAGCTCTCTGTTAAAAAGTTGGAAGTCGGGGATGCAGAATTAAAAATTCTGCATCCTCAATCCCCGATCGAGCCTAACTTTATTACGGTAGAAATGTTTGCTCAGGTAATGTTAGATTCCCAAGGCGCAGTTACGGGAGTTTTTGGGACGCTGCGCGATATTTCCCATCAGATTCAAGCTGTGGAGGATTTGCGGGAAAGCGAGGAGGCAATTCGATCGCTCTATGAGGTGACTTTAGGGACAAATGGCAATTTTGAGGAGCGAATTTCTCGGCTGCTGGCAATGGGGTGCGAGCGTTTTAGGATGGATATTGGACTTTTGGGGCGAGTGGCGGGCGATCGCTATGAGGTGATTGCTGCTTATTTACCAGAAGATTTCCCCTTCGGATTTGCGAAAGGAGATGGTTTTGCTTTGGGGAGAACTTTTGAGCGCGAGGTAGTGCGATCGCTCGAACCCATTTCTATAGAATCGGCTGGGACTTCGCAGTGGCGACACCATCCCGCCTATACAGTCCGCCGATTAGAAGCTTTTATCGGTGCTCGCGTGATGGTGCAAGGCCGAGTTTACGGTACTCTTAGTTTTACCTCTCCCGCTGGTAGGTCGCCTTTCAAGCCGGTAGAAGTAGAAATTCTCAAGTTAATGGCGATTTATATTGGTACTGAAATTTCACGGGAAGAACGGGAACAAACTTTACAGCGCCAATATCAGCGGGTTTTGTTACTAAAGCAAATCACTCAAAAAGTTCGTTCCAAGTTAGATACTCTAGAGATTTTCCAAACTACTGCTACCCAAATTGGTCGGGTGTTTGGAGTCAATCGCTGTACAATTCACAGCTATATTGTTGAACCTTATCCCCATCTCCCTTGCGTAGCTGAATATTTAGAACCGGGCTATGAATCTACTTTAGATTTAGAACTTTCTGTCACTTATAATCCTTATACGGAACAGTTACTCGCTGAAGATGCAGCTTTAGCTTCTCCCGATGTTTTTGCCGATCCCCTATTAGAATCTTCGGCTCCTATGTGCCGCAGAATTGGGTTGAAATCTATGCTTTCTGTTCGCACTTCTTATCAGGGTGAACCGAATGGAATTATTACTTTACAACAGTGCGATGTGACTCGCCAGTGGACAACTGATGAAATTGAACTATTAGAAGATGTCGCCGCTCAAGTAGGAATTACTCTTGCTCAGGCACACCTTTTAGAAACGGAAGTTAAAAGGCAGGAACAATTAGCAGAGCAAAACGAAGCTTTAGAGCAAGCACGGCAAGCAGCAGAAGTTGCTAACCGAGCTAAGAGTGAATTTTTAGCTACTATGAGTCACGAAATTCGCACTCCTATGAATGCGGTAATCGGGATGACTGGTTTACTTTTAGATATGGATTTAACTCCTGAGCAAAGAGATTTTGTGGAGACGATCCGTACTAGCGGTGATGCTTTGCTGACTATTATTAATGATATTCTTGACTTTTCCAAGATTGAATCTGGAAAAATGGATTTAGAGCAGCATCCCTTTGAACTGAGGACTTGTATTGAAGAATCTCTGGATTTGCTCGCTCCTAAAGCTTCGGAAAAAGGTTTAGAATTAGCTTATTTAATTGATTCTTCAGTTCCATCTAAGGTATTAGGAGATGTCACTAGACTGCGCCAAATTTTGGTAAATCTGCTCGGCAATGCCGTGAAATTTACAGAAGCTGGAGAAATTGTAGTATCAGTTACGGCGCGGAAGATTTCAGAACGGCATGGGGAAGAGTTATATAAATTACCACTATCTAATTACCAAGTACCCGTACCTTACGAAATTCAAATTGCTGTTAAGGATACGGGAATCGGGATTCCTCCCGATCGAATGGATCGCTTGTTTAAGGCTTTTTCTCAAGTCGATGCTTCGACGACGCGGCAATATGGAGGAACGGGTTTAGGTTTAGCTATTAGCCAGCGTTTGAGCGAGATGATGGGCGGTAAAATGTGGGTAGTGAGCAAGGCTGCACCTGTAGCTGGAAATTCTCATTCTCCCCCAATTGGAACGCGACAAAGTATGGCTGGAAGTCCGCCAGAACATTTTGTTGATACGCAAATATTGGAGTCTGGTTCTATTTTTTATTTTACAGTTATTGCCCAAGCTGTTGAGTCTCGATCTGTGGAGGAACCGCCAGAATTTATTAAGGGCAAGCGCTTGTTAATTGTGGAAAATCATGATACTAATCGACAAGTTTTAATTAAGCTATCCCAGTATTGGGGAATGATCCCGATTGCTGCTTCAACGGGAGCAGAAGCTATGCAATTGCTTCAAAACAATCCTATGGTTGATTTAGCGATTTTAGCGATGAATTTGACAGATATGGATGGCATAGCTCTAGCAAATAAGATTCGGAATTTTGAGCTAGGTTATTCGCACTTAGTCAATGGCTCGGAGCCAGTTAGAAATGAGCCAGAGCGACGGTTGCCGATGGTGATGTTTACTTATTTAGGTAAAGCAGAAGTATGGAAAAAACTTGAAAATGCAGAAATTAATTTTGCGGGCTTTTTGACTAAGCCTCTGAAACAATCTCAATTTTATAATGTATTGCTGCAAATTTTTGGGGATGGGGGAGTTAAAAGTAAAAAGACGGAAATTGTAGATGTTGGTAGTTTGAATTCAGGGGTGAAAAACTCCCCTCATGTGAAGGAACAACATTCTGTAAATCAAACGAATGGAACTTTACCAGCGATTAGCAATGCGATCGGAACAAATATTTCTTCTGGTGAGAATGGTCGCAATGGTAATCAGATCAGGATTTTGTTGGCAGAGGATAATTTGGTGAATCAGAAAGTAGCTACACACTTGCTAGAAAGGATTGGATATCGAGCAGATATTGCGGGTAATGGATTGGAGGCTTTAGAGGCTTTAAGGAAGCAATTTTATGATGTAGTGTTGATGGATGTGCAGATGCCTCAGATGGATGGGTTAGAAGCAACGCGCCGTATTTGTCAGGAATGGCCAGAGCAGTTAAGACCTCGGATTATTGCAATGACTGCTAATGCGATGCAAGGCGATCGCGAAAAGTGTCTGGCTGCGGGTATGGATGATTATATTACCAAGCCTGTCCGCCGCGAAGAATTGGCTAATGCTTTAAGTAAATGTAAGCCTATTTTGAGGGAGGGAGCCGATCTTTTGGGGTTGCAGCATTCAGGGCTTTTAGGTAAATCTGATAATGGGGTTATCCCTTCATCTTTCTCTCTTTCTCCTGAGAAAAATCCACCTATTGATGCTCAAATCTTGCAAAGTCTCCGCGAACTTGACGATGATGATGATGATGAACCCGATTTTTTGGTGGACTTAATTAATATTTTCCTTGGGGATGCGCCTCGATATTTGGATAGTATTAAGGTGGCGATCGCGGCTGGAGATGCTGGTAATCTAAAGGTAGCAGCTCATACGCTGAAGTCAAGTAGTGCTAATTTGGGAGCGATGGTTTTGTCGGAATTATGCAAGGATTTGGAATATATGGCTCGTGCTGTTAGTGAAGCCGGAGAAGAACAGATTTTAGATTTAGGAATGGCTCACGATCGGTTGTTAAAAGTTGAGGCTGAGTGGCAAAGAGTACGGATGGCTCTTGAGGAGGAAATTAAGTCGTTTCCGGTAAAATCAGAATCGTTTAATTAGTTGGTCGTTGAGTTTGCAATAGAGGATTTACGCATTGCACGATCTCACCCTAAATCCGGTTTTACTACCCCTTTTTTGTCATTGCGAGCGAAGCGAAGCAATCGCAGAGACTAGGCGATTG
>NZ_JAQMUA010000297.1:0-8108 GCF_028330895.1 Kamptonema animale CS-326
GAAAATCTAGAGGGTCTTAAAGAAAAAGTTTGCGCTTTTCTGGGAGAACTTTCAACAGAAGAAATAGCATCTATAGCCGGATGGGACTATATTTTATCAGCCCTAGCTACTGTTGCATAACTTTGGAGAAATGGTATAAGTTATTGTTTAAAACGAGAGATTTACGACCGGAATGCTCGCAGTTGTGTCTGTGTAAAAGCGTTATTCTAACCAAGTATAGTAAATAATTATTTTATTTCAATTTTACTACAGGTTTATTCCACAGGGTCGAACCAGATAAGAGGTGTTTTATCTTCAGGGTTGCCATTATAATTTATAGTAATTTCTTCTCCTTCTATTATATCGTGCAATGCCCAAAATTCGAGAGCCATTTGCTCGAAATTCTTCACATATACAGCATTTGGTTGAAAAGAATGGTTGTAAATAGAGCCAAAACCTAATATGATTGCTAGCTGGGAATCTTCCCAATTGAAATAGTATTTGTCCAAAATTGTTTGGTAGATAAAATCGGCTTCTTCGGGAGGAATAACCACAACAGGAGATATTTCAATTAATTCTCCTTTTAATAATGGATTTTGTGCAAATACTCCTCTACCTTTTCGCTCAGTCTTGCCAACAATTGTTTTTCCCAGGGTCTTGCCTAGTTCCTGGTAAATATTCATATTCGCCATCGCTTTTCACAAAAAAAATATTACAAAGATCGAGAATTAGTTGTACTGCCTGCTAAATTACTGGAATTTATTTGTTTCACCAGAAAATCACTTTATCCTTTATATCTTTGCCATGCTGATTCAACAATTTCACCAATTAGTTGTGCATATTCTATTCCAGCCAAACGCGCCATAATAATCAGATCCGCTCGAATCGGGTGCAATCCCGATAAAGGATTCACTTCCAAAAACTGCAATTCGCCACTCGCGTCGCAGCGCAACTCAATTCGAGAGGCATCCAGGCAACCCAGACTGTGGTAAACATCCAGCGCTAATTTTCTTGCTTGTGCGGCTAAAGGTTCGGGATCTGTCAGTAACCTATAGGATACTCGATCGAGATATTCATCTTTATTCAGGGCTGTGTAGGCGGCGGTTTCTGCTTTGTCGGTAAAAATTATTTCCATCACGCCGATTACTCTAGCTTGATTACCGTTACCGACAATACCCACCGCGATTTCCCTACCGGGAAGGAAAGTTTCTACTAGAACGGGTTGCTGGAATTCTTCCTGTAGCGCTTGATATACTGAAACTAAATCTTGGCGTTCTTTAACTAGGGATTTTCCTGTTATCCCTTTAGAACTTCCTTCTGCGATCGGTTTTAGGAATAAAGGCATGGGAAGGGATATTGCGATCGCTTGTTCGGATGTACTCACCACTTCAAAGGGTGCTGTAGGCAAACCGAAATCCCGAACTACGCGCTTAGTCATCGCCTTATCAAGGGTAAGGGCGCAAGTAAGCGGGTCAGAAAAGGTATAGGGTTGAGCGAATAATTCGCAGACTGCTGGGACTTGTGCTTCGCGAGAGCGACCTTTGAGTCCTTCGGCGATGTTGAAAATCAAATCCCAGCGATCGCCCTTTGCTAACCTAAGAGCAAGTTCTCTACCATTGCCGATGCGTTCAACTTTGTGACCCAAACCGCAGAGCGTATTTTCTAACCCGATGATGGTTTCTTCATCCTCGAAATCCATGACATTGGTGGCGGTCAAACCGATCTGAAGATACTCTTCCTTAAGGTCATAACACAAACCAATAAAAAGCCCCATACTGTCCAATTTTCTATTTTTAATTTTTTCCACAATTATAACGAACAGATAAGTTAAGCTGTTCAACATTTAAAATAGATTGTAGGGTGCGTCAGTAATAAGCGTTTCCCTTATCAGCGTAAGTGCTAGCTGACGCACCCGCGCTTCCCTTGTTAGTCGTTTAAATGCGTAACAGCTTATTGTGCTAAACATAATAGTCTTCCAGTAAACCTGTGCGTCGCACATCAAGCGTCACACAGTGAAATCCTCCTCCTAATGTTCTCGCGTGTCTTAGTTGCAACGGTATAACATCGACACCACGCTTCTCAAGTTCTCTAATTAGCGGAGTTTGAGCTTTATCAACAATTGCGAGATTAGGATTCACCATCAGAAGGTTCATCCCAATCCACTTCGTGGCAAGACAGGTACTTGTATCACAACCAATATCAACAATATCCTCTAGATAGATGACATCCCACCCTTTGAATAACTCTGGTAGATTGTATTGGCTGACTCGTTCGGCGTTAACTACAACCAAACCAGGGTGAATAGGTACAATTGTGGTGTCTACATGAGTTCCAGAGTAAATATTATCATAAGTATGTATTCTATACTCTTCACCCAAAACAGTTTGAAGCCATAACGCCCCGCATTGATTTCCTGTGCCTGAGATCAGGTAGAAAATATCTCGCCCTAAACGCAATATGTTTGCGGCATCAAATATCGGTTCATAGTCTTTGATTGCCAAAGCACTCGCATCAAGAACATTGTAAATTTCATCACTTAGCTGAGGCTTGGGAGCGGAAATCCATTTAGCTCCACTTTGCAAATAATCTATGAGGATAGTTTTGTAAGACCGCGATTCAAAAAAACGGCAACGGAGTGCCATCGGAGCTTCAATAATCCAAGTCCCCACTGTCACCAAAAGGTCTCTCGGACAATAGTTTGATTGACCATCTGATTCCCAATCAGGAGTGGCAAACTTGACAGAATGATCGGCGATGTCCGGTCGCCGGACGGTCACACCCAGATTTTGAAGTGTTTGTACAAGTTCCTCTAGGTCTTCTTCAGTTTCTTCAATTACTTGATTGTCATAGGGGCCAGAGGGAATGTCCTGAATGCTGGCATATTCTTCTAGGTATTCAACAGCAAAAAGCCCTGGGTCGGGGCAGGCAATGCGTGCATTTGTTGCACGTCCCACAATAATTTCTTCGAGGGAATCCCACTCGTTAAACGCGCTGACTTTACTCATCTATTTATAGTAGCAGTGAATTTCTTTTTTAGAAAAATCTTCAAGCTGGCAACATCCTTAATGAAGATTGAAGCAAGTTATTTAGTAATACTCATTGCTATACTGGATCTACATAAGTGTACGTCTTGCCTTCCCAATTACGCACAGTAGTTTTGCCGTTCTCGTAAGCAATTATGGTGTCAGCTTGAATTGGCACTTTGCCACCACCACCAGGAGCATCAATTACATAGGTTGGTACGGCGTAGCCAGTGGTATGACCGCGCAGTTTAGATATTAGATCGATACCTGTTTGCACGCTTGTCCGTAAATGGGCAGTACCGATAACTGGATCGCATTGGTAGAGATAGTAAGGTCGCACGCGCAGTTTGAGCAAACCGTGAAACAGATCCTTGAGTGCCTGTTCGGAGTCGTTAACACCTTTAAGGATAACCGTCTGACTGCCTAAAGGAATGCCACCATCAGCCAGTAAATCGCAGGCTTGTGCTACTTCCGGGGTCAGTTCCCGCAGGTGACAGAAGTGTAAAGACAGCCATACGCGATGCTTGCGAAGCACGGCAACGAGTTCAGGTGTAATTCGCTGGGGTAAGAAACTCGGTACGCGGGAACCGATACGCACAAATTCAATGTGAGGAATGGCACGTAAGCGCCTAAGTAAGTTGTCTAAAGGCTCATCAGACATCAACAGGGGATCGCCACCAGAAATTAGCACGTCGCGCACTTCGGTGTGTTCCTCTAGGTAGGCGACGATCGCATCTATCCGCCGCGTCACTGGGTGCATTTCGCCTTGGCTGACCACACGCGATCGCGTGCAGTAACGACAGTAGGCGGCGCAAGTGTCTAGGGCAAGCAGTAACACGCGATCTGGGTAGCGGTGTACCAGTCCGGGTACTGGGCTATCCTCGTCTTCGCTGCATGGGTCTACCATATCTGCGCGATCGATTGTAAGTTCTTCCTCCCTTGGAACCACTTGCAACCGTAGGGGGCAAAGGGGATCTTCCGGGTCAAGCAGGGACGCAAAGTGCGGTGTCACAGCTACAGCAAACTTTTCTGGGGCGATCGAAAGTCCTCGTTGTTCGGCGGAAGTGAGCTTTAGCAAACCTTGAAAGTGTTCCAGCTTACTCAACCGATGTCGCATTTGCCAGTGCCAGTCATTCCAGCGATCGGGGTCGTAAGTTTCCCCAAATATCTGACAAATTTCCTCACGCCGAAACCTATTTGTCATAGGTTTAGTAAGGACTTTGTTTTGTTTCATATTTTGTAATTTTTATTTCTTGTCTACCCAGCTCTGTCAATCCTAGCATAATGCCAAACCTGTCTGTAGAAGAAGTTGGTAATTGGTAATTGGTAATTGGTATAAATTCGGCGATCTCAGGAGCTTTTTTAGTAGGAAAACTGGTATTTATTTTGTGGTACGATACAGAAAAAAAGTAAATTGTTGAGCTTCAGCATTTTTAAGGGCGCTGAAGCACAACAACTTACCTAAATGAAGTAGTTATTTAATTTCTGTTCTGAGCTAGAGGATTTTTCGCATTCAATCAACCCTCTTCGGTGGGCAAAGATCGCCCTATATTCTAGATTTCTATAAAACTTTATGAGTATGTGAATGCTGTTTCACATTGTCTTCTGTGCTGACAATCCGAGCAGAATTGAGTACGCGCTTGCGCTCTAAAGAGTAGTTAAAATCTTGTCGCACTGTGCCGACAGGGATATGAGATTGAGCTTGGGGGCGAATTTTGTAAGTCCTTGCGGCCGCGATCGCTCTAAAGCTAAACTCATCACTAAACTGAGCATCAGCGGGAAAATCTGCTGGTAGTTGCAGGGTTTCGCCGTCTAAAACTGCTCCCAAAGTTGTGCCGCAAGCCATTTGATAAGAAGTAGGAATACCCTTGACAATAGCTTCTAAAGCTGCTGAGGGAATAGCTTCTACAACTTTGACTTGGTAAACTTCATTATCTTCTTTGATGAAACAGGTAGCTAAACCGAGTGCCACATAGTCATCAGTACAGAGATCGGGAGCATTGGTATAAACAGTTGCAGTAGTCATAAGTTGAAGGAAGAAGGAAGAAGGAAGAAGGAAGAAGGCCTTTCGGCTTCGCTCAGGGTAAAAATAAGGAAGAGGGAAGAAGGTTAGACCTATCGGTTGATAGTATCATTTCCTGAAGCCATTAAGCTAAATGGCGGATAACTCGGCAAGGATTGCCGGCGGCGACAACATTTGCGGGGATATCTTTGACAACAACGCTGCCAGCACCGATAGTGGTATTGTCGCCAATAGTTACTCCCGGACAAATGATACTACCGCCGCCAATCCAAACATTATTACCAATATAAATCGGTGCGGCGAGTTCTTTACCAGAGAGGCGAATTTCTGGGTCAGTAGGATGATAGGCGGTGTAAATTTGTACGTTGGGGCCGCAGAGTAAATTTTCGCCAATGTTAACGATATTGCAGTCGAGAATTATGCAGCCAAAGTTCATATATAAACCGTTGCCAGCATAAATGTTACTACCGTAATCGCAGAAAAAAGGCGGCTCAATCTCAACTTTTGGGCCGACTGAGGCGAATAATTCTTGGATAATTTCTGATCGTTTTTCGGGTTCTTCTTCGGTGGTAGAGTTGTAGATTCTGGCAAGGCGGCGAGCTCGCTTGCGATCGCGCATTAATTCCGCATCGTAGGCCAAATATAATTGGCCTGCTAACATTTTTTGCTTTTCTGTTGTTTCCATAACTTGAATACAAAATCACAGGAGTTACCACTTTCTGACGTAACGCCGCCCTCTGGGGGGTAAAAACTGCCCAGAGGGCGGCGTTACAAACAATTTTACAAGTCATAAAGTTGCTAAATCCAGACTCGCTAATTGTTCGTAAGCTGTTGCGATCGCTCTTTTCCCGCGCAGTAGTCCCGTATTCGCAGCCGGACAAATATACTGTAGAGTTTCCGGCGAAAAGCGATCGATCAGTAACTTAACGCTTTGTATTTGTCGCGGCCAGTGAAAAGTTTTAGCCGTCCGCAACGGTGTCGGCGCACCTTGCTGATTTGGTAACAAATGCCGTCCCGTAAACAGGACACCGCCACAACCAGCATAATAGAGACAGGACGATCCCGGAGAGTGTCCTGGTGTCCAAATCCCTTGGCAATGGTCACTAAGCGCCCACTCTTGGGAAAATGGCGTTAAACTTAAACCCGGTAACAAATAAGCTTCTTGCTCTTGGATAACGATGTTGCAGCTCATTGCTTGCTGAATCTCCTTCGCCTTACCAATAGCACCCCGATGAGTGAGAAATAGCCAGTGTACGCCGCCGAGAGAGTGCAAAAATGCCTGGTTTGCCTCATCCCACGCGGGACTATCAACCAGAATATTCATTTGGTTTTCTACAATGAAGTAGGCTGTTGCTCCCAGCGTATCCCGGTTAGGTGGGAAAGCAAAGATATTCTCCAGGACGGGCCTGGGTTGTTTGGATGTAGAGCTCTGTTGTGTCAAGGAAACATTTTAACTGACTGGAATAAATATTATGCTATTCCTATTATGGTTGCTACTACTGGGATTAATTACATACTTTTCGTTACAACGGGGTGTTAGTCGCATTACTCGGACTCCCGTATGGGTTTTGTGGTTGGTGATGATGACACCGGGGTTGATTTGGGGTACATGGATTTTAGTTCACGGTTCCAATAAGCCGCTACCTGTAGAATTAGCGATCGCGCCTTTAGTTGTTTGTCCTTGTTTGTACTGGCTGTTGGTACAGTGGGGGCGTAAGGAGATACCAGCGCCCACTGCTGAAGTAGCGATCGCACCTCAAACCCCAGAGAGCGAACAGAAGAAGCCGAAATTACGCCCCATTGACAAACTAGAAGAAGCTAACCTGCGGGATTGTTTTCCTTGGTCAGTTTACTACCTACAAAATTTAGAATTTCGACCCCAATCAGTGATTTGTCGCGGACAATTGCGGACGAATTCAGAGACCGCCTATCAGACAATTAGGGAGAATGTTGAGAAGTATTTTGGCGATCGCTTTCTCGTAATCTTTCAAAATAGTCTTAGCGGTAAACCATTTTTTGCCCTAGTTCCCAATCCTAAAAGAGTTAATGCCCAAAACACTCTCAATAATGAACGTTTAACACGACCATTTTTAGCTCTGGGTTTATTGTTAGTAACGCTGTTTACCACAACAATTGCTGGTACAGAAATTGCAGGTATTACCGAGAAATCTTTGCAGTCCGATCCTGCTCTCTTGCTCAAAGGATTGCCTTACGCGATCTCATTGATGCTAATATTAGGAACCCACGAATCCGGCCACTATCTGGCTGCTCGTTTCTACAAAATTCGCTCAACTTTGCCTTATTTTATACCCGTGCCATTTTTCTTAGGCACTTTTGGCGCATTCATCCAGATGCGGAGTCCAATACCGAATCGGAAAGCTTTATTTGATATCAGTATTGCTGGCCCATTCGCAGGTTTAGTAATCTCGTTACCATTTATGGTTTGGGGTTTGGCTAACTCTACTGTTGTTCCTCTATCCGATCGATCGGGGATATTAAATTTTGAGTCTTTCAATCCCCAGTTTTCGCTACTGGTAGCCTTGTTAAGTAAATTAACACTTGGAAGCAGTTTAACTGCGGAAAATGCTATTAATTTGCATCCGGTAGCAGTAGCAGGTTATTTAGGTTTAGTGGTAACGGCATTTAATTTAATGCCTGTGGGACAGTTGGACGGAGGCCACATTGTCCACGCGATGTTTGGTCAAAAGATTAGCATGGCCATCGGGCAAATTGCCAGATTTTTAATGTTGCTGCTTGCTTTGTTAGAGCCGGGGCTTTTGCTGTGGGCAGTGCTTTTATTTTTGATGCCACTTAACGATGAACCGGCACTTAATGATGTTAGTGAATTGGATAATTTGCGGGATTTATTGGGATTGGTTTCTTTAGGGTTATTGGTGATGATTTTGTTGCCTGCACCGAGGGGTCTTACTGGGTTATTTGGGTAATTTGTAATTGGTAATTGGTAATTGGTAATTGCTAATTGGTAATTGCTAATTGCTAATTGAAGACAGGCTAATAGCTAATTGCTAATTACCCATCTTCCCTATCTTCCCCATCTTCCCCATCTTCCCCCTCTCCTCTTC
>NZ_JAQMUA010000027.1:0-5398 GCF_028330895.1 Kamptonema animale CS-326
GACTTTACCGCCCAGAGGGCGGCGTTACGGAGTTTTTGTGTAAAAAATCCGATAATAAAATATCCTCAAGTTTGCCAACCCCACAACAGGCGAGCGCCCCAGAGTAGTCCCAGAAAGCCAAGAGCTAACCAGTCGCGAAGTTTGAAGCGCAACTGATGCCACTCTACACGATGTTTGTCGGGACTGGTGAAGCCGCGTACTTTCATGGCGCTGGCGATTTGGGTGGCTCGCAGCAGTAAGTTTTCTAAGAGTCTTTCAGCTACCATTAACCAAACTTGGGCCGCGCGGCGAAAACCAAGTTTTTTCCAGTTAATCGCTCTGGTGCTCACCGATCGCACTAAATTTTGTATTTCTTCTAGAACTAGGGGCAGAAATCGCAAGGATAAAGTTAATGTTAAGGCGATTTCGGTGACGGGCAACCGCAACCGTCGTAAGGGTTGCATTAAGTTTTCGAGCGCAGCGGTGATTTCTTCGCTGGCGGTGGTTAAAAGATATAGGTTGGTGCTGTAAACTATGGTAAAAAATAGGGTGCTGATCCGAATTCCTAATTCTAGAGAACGCCTGCTAATTTTGATCGGCCCTGAGTTGAAGAGGATGTAATTGTAGTCTGTGGGCTGTGGTAGGGATGTTAAGGAAGGCGCTACGGGTGAGGCTTGGGGAGTAGGTTTAGAGCCAAAACCAAAGGGATTGTACCAGGGTTTTGATGGCGCTGGAGAGAGGATTGCTGGCTGTTGAGCAAAGGTAAGTTCGTCGGCGGGGAGACGGGGTTGATGATTGGTAGGGAGTCCGTCGGGGGCGATCGCGCTGAGGGCAAATACAAAGAAGCTGAATGTCAACAGAAACCCCATTTGCTGTTTCCACACCCGCAGGGGAATTGAGGCTGTGATTGTCACCACGATTAGCAATCCTACTAGCATCAAACGCCAAAAGGGATTAGCGAGAACGGGTGCGATTAGAAATGTCATTAACCAAGCTAATTTTACCCTGGAGTCTAGATGATGCAGCCAGGTTACGGGCTGTTCTAAGTAGAGTCCTAAAGGTAGCGATCGCAGTAAATCCATCTTTGAAAATTTTAGATTTTTATATGTTCTCAGAAATTACGCATTAAAAGTTGAAATTTATATCTCCGCAAACCTTTAAAAAGCAGGATAGATTCATTCTTTTAAAGCTATATTCCGTCAGGGGTTAAAACCCCTGCCTTATAGAGAAAGTCGTCTGAAGACGACTAAAGAGCTAGTATTTCAGTCGGTTTTAACCGACTTCAGATATTAGACAGGGGTTTTAACCCCTGGCAGGTTTCGGGAGAATGAAGCCGCCCTACTTTCCTATCAACCTATCAAAGCTAAAATCATTTAACGCGAATAGCTCTATTTGTCCGACTTTTTTCTAGATCGCGCGGTTTTTTACCTCGCCAAACTAACCGCATTGGTGTCCCAATAAAACCTAATTGTTTGCGAAATTGGGTTTCGATGTAGCGGCGGTAATTCTCGTTAAACCGCAGGGGATCGTTGACAAACAAGGCGATCGTGGGTGGCTGAGCTCTAACTTGCGTACCATAATAAATCTTACCTTGCCGTCCTTGGCGGGTAACGGGGGGAGAGTGCCAGCTAGTTGCTTCTTCTATGACTTCATTAATTACCGCAGTCGTAACGCGGCGTTGGTGTGCTGTGGCGGCGGTGTCAACTAATTCTAAGATTTTTTCAACTCGTTGACCTGTGGTAGCGCTGACGAATATCATTTCTGCCCAATCGACAAAATAAAGGCGAGTTTTTACTTCCTTTTCGTAATCGTAAATCGTGGTAGAATCTTTTTCAATTGCATCCCATTTGTTGACGACAATTACGCAGGCTCGACCTTCTTCGCTAATCCGGTCTGCAAGTTTTTGGTCTTGGTCGGTAACGCCATCAACGGCATCAATTACTAATAATACAACATCGGCGCGGCGGATAGCTTTAAAGGCGCGGTTGATGCCGAAAAATTCGGGGCCATATTCGACGTTTTTCTTTTTGCGAATCCCGGCTGTATCTATTAGGCGGTAAGTTTTACCGTTGCGTTCCACTACGGTATCAATTGCGTCGCGAGTAGTACCGGAAATCGGGCTAACTATGGCGCGAGTTTCCCCAAGAAAGGCATTTAATAAACTAGATTTCCCAACATTGGGACGACCAACAATGGCAACTTTTGTTTCGTCAATTTCTGGTAATTCTCCTATTGCTGGTAAGTGGCTAATTAATTCATCCAGTAATTCGCCAGTACCGTTACCATGAATGCCAGAAATGGGGAAGGGTTCGCCTAAGCCTAATTCCCAAAATTGGGCGGCTTGAGTGAGGCCTTCGGTTTCCGATTCGCACTTGTTGACTGCTAGAAGGACGGGGACTCGTTGTTGACGCAGCCATTCTGCGATCGCTTCGTCGCCCCCAGTCAGTCCGATTTGTCCGTCTACAACGAAAATAGCGGCGCTGGCTTCAGCCAAGGCGGCCATTGCTTGTTCGCGGATTAAGGGTAAAAATTCGGTGTTATCGTCAAAAACTAAGCCACCAGTGTCTACGACTTGAAATTCGCGATCGCCCCAGTAAGCATTTTTGTAAGTGCGATCGCGCGTCATCCCCGGTTGGTCGTGGACAATTGCATCTTGACTCTCCGCGAAGCGGTTAACAATTGTGGATTTACCGACATTTGGCCGTCCAATAATAGCAACTATAGGTAGAGGCATAATCTGGTGCTTGCAGCTTTAGGAGTTTTATGATTTCTCTCCATTGTAACCAACAAGCGCTTAAAATCTAACAATCTTAATTTTAAATTCTAAAATTGCTTAATGGAAAGACTAATTTCCGTCTTGGGGCTGGCTGTTTTCGTGGGTTTGTCCTACGCCTTTTCTGTAAATCGGCGTGCTGTACGCTGGGCACCTGTTTTGTGGGGGATTGCTTTACAGTTAATTTTAGCGGTGTTGATTATTAGAACTCAGCCCGGTTTTATACTATTTCAGTTTCTCGGCGATGTGATGCAGCAGTTACTAAACTTTTCGGATGCTGGGGCTAAGTTTGTTTTCGGAGAAAAGTTTCAAGAGCAGTTTGTCGCTTTTAAGATTTTACCAACTATCATATTTTTCTCTTCTTTTGTTAGTGTTTTGTATCATTATAATATTTTGCAGCAGTTGGTACGGGGGATGGCGTGGGTGATGTTGAAAACCATGAAGATATCGGGGGCTGAGTCACTTTCCTGTGCTGGAAATGTATTTTTAGGCCCAACGGAAGCGGCGTTATTAATTAAGCCTTATGTGGGAAAAATGACGGTTTCAGAGTTACATTCAGTGATGACTGTAGGTTTTGGGACGATTGCGGGGGGAGTGATGGGGGCATATCTTTCCTTTGGAGTTCCTGCGAGTCATTTGTTAGCAGCTTCGGTGATGTCTGCGCCGGCTTCGATGGCAATTTCTAAGTTGTTTTACCCGGAAATGGAGGAACCTCTAACGGCTGGAACTATGGATGTGGAAATGAAAACTAATTATACTAATGCGATCGAGGCGGCGGCGGATGGGGCTTTTCAGGGGGGAAAGTTGGCGTTTAGTGTGGGGGTGATGCTGATTGCTTTTTTGGGGTTATTGGCAACTGCAAATGGGCTGCTGCATTGGTTGGGAATGATGGTAGGTTTGCCGTTATTATCTTTAGAATGGTTGCTGTCTTTTGTGATGTTTCCGGTGGCGTGGTTGATGGGTGTACCTTGGGCTGATTGTGGGCAAGTGGGGATTTTGTTGGGGAAGAAAACGATTTTAAATGATTTTATTGCTTATCTGGATTTGAAGCAGTTGATGGATAGTAAGGCGATTTCAGAAAGGGCGATTGTAATTGCTACTTATGCGATTTGTGGGTTTGCTAATATCGGTTCGATTGGGATTACGATTGGGGGGATTGGGGGGTTGGCACCGGAAAGGCAGAAGGATTTGGCGAGGTGGGGTGTGAGGGCGATGATTGCGGGGGCGATCGCTAATTTTATGACGGCTTGTATTGCGGGTATGTTGTTATGATTTGGTAGCTGGGTGCAGCATTAAATCATTACGATTAAGCTACAGCGCTTATATCGCCCCAACCCTACAGCTAAGTTGTGTTGTCCGTGTTAGTATTGTGCGAGGAGCAATAAGGATTGAGGGTAAAACCTGGGATGAAAACTCCGTCAGGTCGCATAACGTCCCAGAACCGACAAGGATCTTCGCCAAAACCACCCAGCTTAGCACCTTGAAGATTTACTCTAATAAAACGAGTCGAAGTCAGGTTGCAACCACTTGTGTTAACCCCTCTGAAATCACAATCAAAAAATCTAGTGTATTCCAAATGACAACCAAAGAATTTCGCTTCTTTTAAGTTACAATACCGAAATTCAGCCGCCCTCAACTCACACCTATGAAAATTAATACCGCTAAAGTTAACATAATTAAATTGAGCGCCAGCCAGGTCGATATTTTGCAGTTGAACACCACTCAAGTCAGCGTATTTCAAAATGATGCGCTGAAAGTTTCTCTCCCCAGCAGCATACCGTCTGAGCAATTCTTCTGCATCCATAACTCTTCTCCCAAATCTCTTTACTATATTTAAGGACATGGATAAATAAAAAACAAGCCCTCGACATAAGTCGAAGGCGATGGAAACAAGTAAATTCATTCTATAATGTTGTCCTTAGAAGGAGCGGAAAATGGAAGCCCAAATCACCCCTGTAACAACGGTTGCGATTAAGCTGTAAGTAAAGAATCGACCTGTTTCTGCATTAAATCCCAAGGCTTTGTCTTCCCGGCTGGCGGTGAAGAATAGCGACCAAGCTTGATTGGCGTTAATTGCCTTAAAGCTGTTGAAATCGGGTCTGAAAACAACGGGGCCAAATAAATCGCGATCGCCATAGTCAAAATCAGTTTTCATTTCTTATTCTCCTAAGATTTTGCAAGAATTAATTGATTTACAGTCGATACAAGCTTTTTAGCCTAAAACATCCTTCAGAAAACCCAGAAAGCCGTGTCCGGTCAAAACTTCGATCGCTAGCAGCGAGACAAAGCCGATCATCGCAAACCGTCCGTTCATCTTCTCGGCGTAAGGGGTAAAACCAGTGCTAACGCTCTCATCTACGTACATCTTGGGCTCGATCGCGAAGTTGTTGAGAAGTCCTTGGTCGTCGATGTAGTTACGTGCGTTCATGTCTTTTTCCTTTGTTGTTTGTGTCCTTATGTAAATTAATGTAACGGATTGTTAAGATATGTTTTGTGATTTGGCTCAGCTAAGTAGATGATCGTAATCACCGTTAGCGGATATTGTCGAAAATATAAAAGCCCTAAACCTTACTAGATAAAGCTTTCAAGTATTTTAGAACTTACGCCAAACTGTTTGTAACGCCGCCCTCTGGGCGGTAAAGATAC
>NZ_JAQMUA010000298.1:0-6459 GCF_028330895.1 Kamptonema animale CS-326
CATAGGTTTAAAGGTCAGATAAAGTGGTATAATAGAAAAATTCCTTGCGACTTTCTATCGATTTTAGAGAAAATAGCAATCAGGGCGCTGTTTTTGATTATATCCGACAATCCATCAAGTTATTTATTTTTCAGTCCTAAATTCATCCTTTTTTTCCTTCTTCCTTCTTCCTTCTTCCCTCTTCCTTCTTCCTTACTTCTATGACTAGACCTCTAACTCCTGCAAATAAAACCTTAGAAAGGTCTGCTTGGACTTGGCAAGATGGCTTGTTAATTCTAGCAACTTTTTCTTTAATTCTAGCAATTATTCAAACAGCCGCTAAATTTAGCGGTGACTACAATCCTAGTTTCAAAATTGAAACAACACTCAGCGTTTTGCCTGGATATACGGCCCAGACTCTTTTTCGCATGGGAACCGCTTATTTTTTATCTCTCCTATTTACTTTAGTTTACGCTTATACTGCTTACCGCTCAGAGATGGCGGCAAAAATTTTAATTCCCCTATTAGATATATTGCAATCGATTCCCGTGCTATCTTTTTTACCCGGTGTTGTTTTAGCACTAATTACTTTATTTCCCGGACAGCGAATCGGCGTAGAAATAGCCTCAATTCTGCTAATATTTACGGGGATGACGTGGAATATGACCTTTAGTTTTTATCAATCACTCTGTGGTATACCGCGAGAACTTAAGGAAGCATCTAAAGTCTATCGTCTCAATGCTTGGCAACAATTTTGGACATTAGAATTGCCCGCAGGCGCGATCGGATTGGTGTGGAATAGCGTCATGTCTGTAGCTGGCGGCTGGTTTTTTTTGATTGCTATTGAATCTTTTACTTTAGGGGAGAAAAGCTTTCAATTGCCAGGATTAGGTTCGTACTTGGCGACTGCGGCAAATCAAGGTAATTTTGGCGCGATTACCTCTGGTTTAGCAATGCTAATTGGGGTAATTATAGCTATTGATTTTTTAGTCTGGCAGCCTTTAATTGCTTGGGTAGAAAAATTTAAGTTTCAGATGATGGAAGCCTCTAGCACCCCCCAGTCAAAGCTATTGGATTTTTTGCGACGTTCGCCAACATTACGCTTATTAAATTCGAGAATATCGCCAATTCGGGACAGTTTTGACAGGAGTTTAGTCAGAGCTTTTGCTCCTGCTAAATTAGCCGCTACTCCTACAGGAAATTTCCGAATTTCAAAATGGATAAATTGGGTATTTATCAGCGGATTTACCATAATTATTTTGTGGGGAACTTGGGAAGCTGTTTTGTTACTACGGTTTCTGAGTTTATCAGACTGGCAAAAAGTAATTAGCGGTGCTATATTCACAGCAATACGAGTGATATGTGCGCTATTTTTATCGCTGTTGTGGACAGTTCCCGTCGGGGTAGCAATTGGTAGAAACCCTCGATTAGCTCAAATTTTGCAACCCTTAGTACAGATTGCAGCTTCTGTTCCCGCAACGGCTTTATTTCCCATATTATTGCTAGGTTTAATCCAAACTGGCGGTGGTTTACAGATTGGTTCGGTGGCGCTGATGATGTTAGGAACAATGTGGTATTTGCTATTTAATGTCATTGCGGGAGCGCAAGCGATTCCCTCAGAGTTATTTGAAGCAGCACAAGTTTATAAACTTTCCCTGGTACAGCGTTGGCAGAGTTTGATTTTGCCAGGGATTTTTCCCTATTTGATGACAGGAATTGTTACTGCTGTTGGGGGTGCTTGGAATGCGAGTATTGTCAGCGAGTACGTGCAGTTTAAAGGGCAAATAATTACTACTCCTGGTTTGGGAGAAACGATTTCTCAGGCGACGGCAAATGGTAACTTTCCTCTGCTTTTGGCTGCTACTTCTGTGATGTCGCTCTTGGTGGTTTTAACTAATCGTTTACTTTGGCGACCTCTTTACCGTTTGGCCCAGGAAAAATATCAATTGCTGGTTTAATCCTTAAATTTAATTAATCTGTATTTTTGCAATACTCCGGACAGTTTTTAAGCAGCTAAAGTACCATAAGACAAGACTGAAGGAAAGTTAGGGTGATTTAAAATCAAATCCCGGTCTAAATCTAACTTATCAATAAAGGTAGAAAGTAGATGCTTATTGAATTCCAGGCGTTTATAAGAGGCCAGAGAAAATACAAAAGATTTGGCAGATGAATGACAACTAGAAAGTTCATATTTGGCTAAGTTTAAGGCAATTAGACTGGCATTAAAATGAAAATCAAGCCGTGGTAAATGACGAGCTTGACAATCAGACAATCCTGTAAATTGCTTAGCATCACGAAATATAAATTCAATCTGGAAACGAGCCTGATAATATTCAACAATTTGCTCTGATGGTAGGTGAATATCAGTGCTAAATAATAAAGTATTTTTGATTTTTCCGTTGGCTTGAACCTCAGAAATACAAGCCAAACTAATTTGACAATTTAAACAACAACTCCAGACAACCAATGTATATAATGAAACTCCCGGTTTGAGATTTTTCACAAATTTAAGACGGCTCAAATCATTAGAGTCAAATTTACCCTCATATTTGCGAGGTGCTCCCAGTTTCTTTTGTTCACCTGTATAAAGATAGCGTAGGTTAGCATCAACTCTTAACTTGCCAATAAAGTCTAAATTTAACTCCCGCACAGCATCCCAGAATTTCAAGCGGTAGTAATAGCCATCAGCCACCAAATAACGTACAGAAGTGGGGAAGAAATAACGAGTATTCTTTAGATGTTGTGCATAGTCATCAACTCTTGTGATGTCAGGGGTTGAGCTTTGAGGCTCCTGTTTTTTGCGAGATTTCTTAGACCAGCACTTCTTCGGATTTTGTGGCAGTTTTTTCACCGGCTTTATTTGAGGACGTGACGGAGTTTGTTGTACGCTTAAGCTATAAGATAAACGAGTCTCAATTTCGACAATAGAAATCAAAGAAATTTCCAACCCCTGTTCCGATTTGCCAGCTACACCATTATAAAAATAAGCTTTACCCTCAGTTTTTTTGCCACTTTTTCTTAAAAAAGAACAATCAATAACAGCAATGATTGTGTGTTCAGGATTTAAGGCATCTTTGAGAAAATATTGATTAAATTGTGGAAAATTAAAGCTTTTGAGAAAGTGACGACGGTAGGTTTTTTCGCTCAAATAACTATAACGACTGAGATTCGTGAAGTTGATCTTGCCATAGGCTAGCAAAATAGTTGAGAATAAAGTGATTAAAAACTTCTTTTGGGGTTGACTAATCCCTGGCATTTGTTGTAAGATGGATTCCATAATATTCATCAGGCAATCTGTTGAGCTTGTGTGTTTTTATAGCTTAACCGAAAAGAGTGCCTTTTTTTCTGTTTATTTTGGGTTCAGATTGCACTCACTGTTTTCACTTCTCTGCTGTATTGCGTAAGCGTTGCTTGCCGAAGGCATCGCATCCCTCTTTAAAAACTGTCCGGAGTATTGTTTTTGTAATATTTTCTAATAGTGAATATTTGGGAATCTTTCAAGATATTACGATTGTTTCTCTTCACTGCTGGTTTAAGCATACAGCAGCTTTTAGTTATACAACAGATTACAGATGTATGCAGTAGACTGGGGAGTAAGCTTTAATTAGACCGATTAAACCGCTTATATTAATATACTCTATCCTTTTTCTCCCACTTCTTGACAATTTATCTTCTTTCCCTTATACTTAAAAATAGGCAGATAATTTAACCAAACAGTCACAAATACAGGGGCGATTACAGCAACAGTCACTAACTATAAATAGCGATCGTTGGTCTACACTAAAATAGTTATTTGGACAAAACTAATGAGCAAAAAACTAACAATTGCAGGAATCAGTCTGATCTTTACCCTGTTTTTCCCGACAATTAGCCTAGCACAGTCAGCATTGCAAGACATTCGGCAAAACGGCGTTCTCAAAGTAGGAATTAGGAAAGATGCTGCTCCTTTTGGCTATACAGAAGGCGACAATTGGAAAGGCCTTTGTGTGGAAGGCATGGAAATATTTAGAGCTAGCCTTGAAAAGCAATTAAATCGCTCCGTTCGATTAGAAAAACTGGAAACAGTTCTCGATGAATCTTCGCCTCAAGGTCGCTATCGCAGCATTACCAGCAAACGCGCCCACCTTGAATGTGGCCCCAATACTATTAACAAAAATTCGCCGACGGGGATTGCTTTTTCTCTACCATTTTTGTACAGTGGCACCTATTTAATGGTAAAACCCGAAAACAGGCTCAGAGTCAACCCTTCTGGCTTCCTCCAAGATCTTACCATTGGCGTGTTGGGAGATTCCCTCACCCAGCAATTTATAGCTGGACGCTATCAATTAGCTAACCAGAAAGTTTATCAAGGACAATCAGGAAGACAAACAGCAGTAAAAGATGCCGTAGAAGGTAAGATAGATGCCTTGGCTAGCGATGGTATACTGTTGGTAGGAGAAGCATTAAGACAGGGTTTAAATCCCAACCAATATGCTCTAATTCCAGAAAAGCCTTTGACTTGTATTGCTTACGGGATGATCGTTCCAGCTAATGATTCGGAATGGAAAGAAACTGTTAACAATTTCATTCGGAACAACTCATCTCAAACTCTTCTAGAACGCTCGTTTGGAGCCAATTCTCCTCTGATAACGATCAGTGTTTCAGATCAAGATAAGTGTATCTGATCGCAGTTAAATGTTAACGGTTAAGTGTTAACATTTAACCATTAACCTTTACCAAGAATGCTGCCGCTTTCAGGAGAAGCGATAGGGAAGAGTCTCATCTATAGCGCGATCGCCCTCTCACTTACAAGATCGAACGCGCTGCTAGCACCTATCAAAAATAGCAAATCCTAAAAAAAATCTAAAATCTCCCATCCATTACCCTTTAGACTGGATGGAGGAACATTTCAAACAGGTTCAGGAGGGTCGGCAGTGACAGAGAAAAATTCCTCATCCTCTACCATACCGACCTATTCTCGCAACGAACTGCGGGAATTAGTGCGATCGCAGCTACAGGCATTACTAGAACAAAGCGACCTCAAAGGAGCTAAAGCCATTCTAGTGCCCGTCCAGCCTCCTGACATAGCCGAAGCGATCGAAGGCTTACCAGAAACCATGCAAGTAATAGCCTTCCGCTTACTCTCCAAAGACGAAGCGATCGAAGTCTACGAACACCTCGACTCCAGCGTACAGCAGGCACTCTGCGAAGAATTCAAACGCCAAGAAGTCCTCGACATCGTAGATAAAATGTCCCCCGATGACCGAGCGCGGCTATTTGATGAACTGCCCGCAACAGTCGTCCGTCGCCTCTTGGCCCAACTGAGCCCAGCGGAACGCCAAGCAACCGCCCTGCTTTTAGGTTACGAAGCCAACACCGCAGGGCGGATCATGACCCCAAAATACATCTCCCTTAAAGAAAGCCTCACCATTACCGAAACCCTAGAACGCATACGCACATTAGCCCCCACTACTGAAACCATCTATTATCTCTACGTCACCGACGCTGCCCGTCGTCTGACGGGAATTTTAACTTTGGGGGATTTAGTCACATCACCCCTTGATAAAACTATTGGCGAAATTATGACCCGCGATTTAGTGTCAGTCCAAACCGACACGGATCAAGAAGAAGTCGCCAGACTCATCCAGCGTTACGACTTTCTTGCAGTCCCAGTAGTAGACAGCGAACAGCGTCTCGTCGGCATCATCACCGTTGACGACGTAATTGATATCTTGGAGGAGGAAACCACCGAAGATATTTATGCTTTAGGCGGCCTCCAATCCGGCGGCGACAATTATTTTCAGACAGATTTATTCACCGTTGCCCGCAAGCGAGTTGTTTGGTTATTTGTTTTACTCCTAACAAATACCGTCACAGGCACGATTATCCGATCGCAAGAAGACATTTTGCAGCAAGTAGTAGTGCTCGCTGCATTTATTCCCCTACTCACAGGTACAGGGGGTAACGTCGGAGCCCAGTCCTCAACTGTTGTGATTCGCGGCTTAAATACCGACGAAATTCGGGCAATGGGCCCCATGCAAGTAATTCTGCGGGAAGGTATGGCAGGGGCACTGCTAGGCTCGATATTGGGCTTAGTAGCAACGGTCTGGGCCTATGTTCTCCAGGGGAATTTACCAGTAGCAGTAGCGGTGGGTACAAGTTTATTAGCGATCGCAATTTTAGCCTCCGTTGCCGGTTCCGCCCTCCCTTTCCTCTTTCGTTCCTTGGGATTAGACCCCGCCTTAATGTCCGCCCCCTTTATCACCACCGCCGTAGATGTCCTTGGCGTTCTGATTTATTTTGGCACAGCCAGACTCATCTTACAAATATAAGTAATGAAGAAGGGGCTACGATGCTCAGGACTAGGGACTAGGGAAAGAGGGGGAGAGGGGGAGCAACTTAATCAATTAAAAATTAAAAATGCAAAATTAAAAAAAATGCAAAATTAAAAATTGTGAGATTTAATTTTTAATTTTTAATTTTTAACTTTTAATTAATCGG